>JAIPEI010000089.1 GCA_021737245.1 Deltaproteobacteria bacterium
CGCCGGCCTCCTCGGGAGAATGAACGCCGCGGCCTTCCCCTCAATCCCTGCGGTTCTCCAGAAACCGTTTTCCCTGCCACGTGCCCCGTTCGTGCAGCCTCTCCCGAATCCGCTCGAGCGTCTTCCTCTTGTCCCGCGCCCAGTCCGGCGCTACGAGGGTCAGGCCGTGCGGCGGATCTCCCGTGAGCCGCTGGATCACGACGTCCTCCGGAATCCGCTCCAGGACATCGACCACCAGGTCAACATAGGTTCCGCGGTCGAGACAGCGGAATCCTCCCGCCCTGAACCACCGGCTCAGGGCCGTCTCCTCGATCACGTAGAGCCCGTGAATCTTAAGCCCGTGCACGGGGAGCCTTGCCACGTATCGAGCCGTCTCCATCATCATGCCCTGCGACTCTCCGGGCAGCCCGAGGATGATGTGCGCGCAGACGTTCAGCCCTCGATCTGCGGTCAACCGCACCGCGCGCTCGAAGCAGGCGGCGTCGTGCCCGCGGCGGATGACCTCGAGGGTGGCGTCGTGGGCTGACTGAAGCCCGTACTCCACCCACACCAGGACCCGCTTGCGGTAGGATGCGAGGAGGTCCAGGATCCCGGCGTCCACGCAGTCCGGGCGCGTTCCCACCGCGAGCCCCACGACGCCCGGCTCGGCCAGTGCACGGTCGTAGAGCCGCGCGAGCACGGGAACGGGCGCGTATGTGTTCGAGAAGGACTGGAAGTAGGCGATGAACCTGCGGGCTCCGTATCGCCGGGATGCAGCCCGAATCCCCTGCCTGATCTGTACCTCGATCGGGACACCGTCCCTGCTCAGGGCGCCGCTTCCGGACCCCAGGGGATCGCAGTAAACGCAGCCTTCGGAAGAAATGGTCCCGTCGCGGTTGGGGCAGCCCAGCCCCGCGTCCAGAGAAACCTTCTGGACACGCTCGCCGAACAGCTCCCGCAGATACCCGTTGAAGTCCCGGTAACGTCTCAAGATCCGCCTCCCGCCGGAGCTGCAACCATACCATGTGGATCCGTTGATCGCAATGCGTCCGGACATGCGTCCGGACAATGGGCCTTGCATACCTCGGCTACTTGCACTATTGTTCCGACGGTTGTGGGAACCGTCAGCCCGGGTGAGCAGAGCCGGGAGAACGGGAGGCGGCCCGCACTTCGTAGAAACGAACATGGAGATGCCATGAGCCAGACTGAAAGCCGACCCGATGTCCGCTGGGAGGGCGTGTCCGGTCGCCGGTATGGGTACTGGATTCATCCCATGGATGCGACCTTCCGCAAGATTGCCGGAAACATCATCCTTGCCAGGCAGGACGGTCCCGAGCGGTGGATTCCGCTGTACGTAGGAGAGACGCGTAACTTCGATGAAGGATTCGCGGATCCCGGAAGCATCGACTGCGCCGCTCGGCAGGGGGCGACCCACGTGCACGTACATTTCAGCTCGCCGTCGAAGAACGTCCGAACGGCCGAGCGCGATGACATCGTTGCGCGATGGAGGCCGATCTGCAACGAACCGGAGTGAGCGGTGCGGAGACCCGCAAGCCTCCGTCTGCCGTCAGACGGCCTGTGCGTCCACGGATCGAATCCTCCGTGCAAGCCCCTCCGGATCCAGGACCCGAATATGCCCTTCCGTCATGCTCAGGAGACCCGACTCCCGAAGGACCCTGAGCTGCTTGTTTACGCTTTCCCTCGTGGCGCCGACCATCGAGGCGAGGTCTTTCTGGGTCACGCGTACTCCGATTCGCACGCCGTTCTCTTCCTGGATTCCGAACGCCCGCGTCAGATCGAGAAGCTTCTTCGCCAGGCGTGCCGTGATGTCCATGAAGCGCGACTCGGCAAGAAGCACGTCCGTGTGCCTGAGCCGGTCCGCCAGAATCTCCAGGATCCCCAGGACCACATCGAAACGCTCCTGAAGGACCTCCAGGAAATCCTCCCGGAACAAACAGAGTACCTCCGTGTCTTTCATCGCCTGCACGGTCGCGGATCTAGGTTTGCCGTCGATGAGGGAAATCTCCCCCAGGATCTCACCTGCGGAGAGAATGGCCAGAATCACCTCCTCCCCCTCCACCGAAGGAATTGTCACCTTGACGCGGCCGCGCTGAATGATGTAGAGGTTGCCGCCCTCATCCCCCATGTGAAAGAGAACCTCCCCGCCGGCATACCGGCGGCGCACCAGACGGCTCTCCAAGCGGCGCAGGTCCGATTCCTTCAGAGTGCTGAAAAGAGGAATGGTCCTGATGAGAGGGGTTGCGCTCATGAGATTCCTGCGCCGCCTTCACCCTGCGGGAGTTAGTCGTCCTCATACCCCGCCGTGAGGCGATGGACGTTTCCCCACGCGAATGACGCGGGGCTGGTTTGCATCCGTCGGGCCCCCGGTGCTCCGCAGCGGGCGGCAGCAGCGGTTCCCGGACAGCCGGGCGTATGCGGCTTGTTGTTCTGTGGAAGCGCGATTCGGACTAGGGTATGCTATCCGATCCGGCCGGGACTGTCAACGAGACCGGCTCCTTACATACGCGTGGTTGTGCGGTTTCGACTCTTCCGGCCGTCTTTTGCCGTGTGAGCTGTTTCACAGCAGCGGTGTGAAACAGTTCATTGCCACCTTCTTGTTTTCCGAGCTATCCTAATTCTTCAGTTGAAACTCTCCGCCTGGAATCCATGTTCCGGCCGGCGTCCCCGCCCCCCCAAACCGGGGCGACACGCCGGAATTGCGTTATGGTGTGTGGTGCTCGAGGCCGCCGCCCGCTGCTTATGAGGAGACGCTCTCTCCGGAACCGCTGCCCTCCAAAATCGACTGCTCACCGGAGACCTCCTGATTTATCCCCGAACCCCGGAGATCAGAGTGCCGCATAGTCTTGTCCAGCTCTCTCAGCTCATGAACAGTGCACGGCCCGATCTCGTGCTGGACGAGGTCCGCATCACGCTGTCGATGATTCCAAGCGCCATGGATTCCGGACCGGCCGAGGCCGTCCATGAAGACGTGGTCAAGGTGTTCAGGGGCGAGTTCCCGGGATACAGGGCGTGTAATACGATCTACCACGACCTGGAGCACACCATGGAAACCTTCCTCGCCGTCGCCCGGCTGATCCACGGATTCCACGCTTCGGGAGGGAGCATCTCGCCGAAGAGCATCCAGCTCGGCCTTATCACGGCGCTTATGCACGACATCGGATACATTCAACAATCCCATGACCGGACCGGCACCGGGGCCAAGTACACCCACGTTCACGTCGAACGTGGGATCGAGTTCATGAAGGCCTACCTTCCGAAACAGGGATTCTCAGAACGCGATATCCTCGTGTGCCGCAACATGATTCGGTACACGGATACGGAAATCCCTTCCGGCGAAGGTCGCTTTCCCACAGACGACGAGCTCGTGGGCAAGATTCTCGGCGTGGCCGACCTCCTGGGTCAGATGGCCAGCCGGGTCTATCTGGAGAAGCTCCTGTTCCTGTACTGTGAATTCGAGGAAGCGCTTGTTTCGGAGTATGAGGACGAAAAGGATCTTCTGCGAAGAACCCGCGGCTACTACGAAGAGACATCCAGGAGAATCCAGGAGGAGCTCGACGGCGTGGATCGTTACGCACGCCCGCATTTCCGCGCACGCTGGGGCATCGACCACGACCTTTACCGCGAAGGCGTCGAGAGAAACCTCGACTACCTCCAGCAGATCCTCGACGATCCGGAAGAAAACTACGGAAAGTACCTTCGCCGCCGTGGACTGGTGGATGCTTTTCTGGAAAAAAAGGCCGCCCTAGCCAGCTGGGCGTAAGCGCCGCATCTCTCTACGCGCCGTAAGCCCCTCACCGTACCGTCGGAACAGAGGGCCCCTGCGCCCTGTGGACTTCATTCGTAGATCGCGTGCAAGCAGCGCGACGAAAACCCGATGCGGACGAGGTCATTCGGCTGCAGGCGGTGCCGGTCCACCACCTGGCGGGTCCAGAAGGCCGACAGCGAAAGCCCGCCCGGTTCGAGGGACAGGGAAACGCGAAAGTAAAAGCCCTGCCCCTCCATGGCCGAGATCCGTGCCCGGAGCACGTGGTCGCAGGAGCGGTCCCCGTCCTCCACCAGGACGATGTCCTCCGGCCTGAGCCCCAGGGTTCCCCGCCCCTCGCGCACGTCCGCTCCGGGAAGCCGGACCGTGACGTCCCCCAAGCGGGCCCGCCCCTGCTCGACCGTGCAGGGGACCAGGTTCTTCATCCCCACGAACCGCGCGCAGAAGGGCGTGGCCGGCCTCTCGAACAGGTCCCGGATCGGCCCGCTCTGCTCCAGGACCCCGTCCCGGAGGACCGCTCCCCGACCGGCGAGGAACAGCACCTCGGAGAAGTTGTGGGAGACCAGGACGAAGGGGATGCCGAGCTCCTGGTGGAGGGAGCGCAGGAGCACCCGGATGTCGTCACGGAAGACCGGGTCCAGCGCGGACAGGGGTTCGTCCAGGAGCAGGGCCCTGGGCTGGAGCATGAGCGCCCGCGCAAGCGCCACCCGCTGCTTCTCCCCGCCGCTCAGGCGGATCGTCGATCGCTCCAGGATCTGCTCCAGCTCGAGCCTCCGGACCAGGTGCTCGAACCGGTCCCTCCGGGTGGCTGCGTCCAGACCGTGGTAGCGCACGCCGTAGTGGATGTTGTCCCGCACGCTCAGGTGCGGAAACAAGCTCTGGTCCTGGTAGACGAGGCCCAGCCGCCGCTTCTCCGGGGGAAGACCCGTGACGTCCTCCCCCTGGATCCGCACCCGGCCGCCCTGCACCGGCACGAGACCGGCAACGGCCTCCAGCAGAAGGGACTTGCCCGACCCGGTGGGACCGATCAGGGCGAAGATGTCCGAGGCCCCCGCCTCCAGCCCGATGGACTCCAGCCGGAAACCCGGCACCTGTACTGTGAGATCCCGAATCTCGATCATGTCTCCACCGTTCGAACGCGGGACACCAGCCGCATGGAGACGAAGAGCAGGAAGGAGACCGCGATGAGCCAGAAGCAGACGGACTGGGAGTAGCGCAGTCCATACGCCGTGAACCGCTCGTAGATCAGGACCGGCGCGGTCATGGGGTGATAGGCCACGATCACGACGGCGCCGAACTCGCTGATGGCCCGGGCCGTGCACATGATCGTGCCCAGAACGATCTGGGTCCACGTCAGGGGCAGGGTCACCCGCAGGAAGGTGGCGGCCATGCCCGCGCCGAGGCTCCTCGAGGCCTTTTCCAATCTGGTGGGTACGGCCTCGAACCCGGCCTTGACCGTGTTGACATAGAAGGGCAGGCCCACGAACACCAGGACGGTCACGATGCCCGTGTAGGTGCCCATGACCTGCACCCCGATCTCCTGCAGGGCCCGGCCCAGGGGATGGTGGCGACCGGCCAGGCTCAGGACGGCGATGCCGATCACCGGGTGGGGGATCATGATGGGCAGGTCGACGATCCCCTCGACCGCGCGCTTGCCCGGAAACGACTTCCGCGCCAGCAGGTAGGCGAGCGGTGTGCCGAACAGGATGCAGATGAGGGCGGCACCCAGGGACGTTCCCATGCTGCGGGCCAGGGCGCCGAGGACCTGGGGGTCGCGAATGGACTCCCAGAGCTCCGTCCAGCCGGGCTGGGTGAGCATCTTTGCGAGCGGGAGCACCACGAGCAGCACGAGGGGGAGGCTCGCAAAGAAGAGCAGCGTAAAAAAGAGGCGGTCCCGGTGCGGCTTCATGGGAATACAGGGGGGCGGGCCGGCGCCCGCCCCCGGACACGGCGATCGAGCCTCCAGGTCACTCCCGGACCTCGACCAGGGGCCGGAGCGGTTCGGGCAGCGCCCGGTACACCTCCCGCGAAGGAACCCGTGCGGGAACGAACGGCGGCTGGCCGAGCTGCTCCAGGATCTTCAGCCCGCCTTCCGGGTCCAGCATGTACTCCAGGAACCGGACCGCCGCCTCGGGGTTGGCCGCGTCCCGGGTCATGGTCATCCCGTAGGTGCAGGACTGTCCTTTCTTGGTGATCCAGGTCCCGGGCTTCTTCCCCGTGACCTTGACCTCGGCCTGCTCGTACATCGAATCGTAGGCGTAGTTCCCCAGGTTGATGTGGTCGTTCAGCTTCACGTACATCAGGTCGTGCTGGACCGCCACCGAGAGGTACTCCCAGGCGTAGTCCATGTTGCCCGTCTTGAGGAGGTTCACCAGCTCCACGGACTTGGGGCGGACGTTCTTTTCGGGCCGGTTGGCCAGGAGCGCCTCGTAGAGGCCCTCCACGCCGTAGAACCGCTCGGCCAGCTGGAGCACCATGAGGCTGCGGTAGCCGCAGGGATCCAGGTTGGGATCCGAGTGCCCCCAGACCACGTCCTCCCGCTGGAGGATCTCGTACCAGTTCTCCGGCGTGATTTCTTCCGCGTAGCGGCTCTTGTCCGTGTAGGTCAGCACGAGCTGGTTGGTGGCGAAGCGGATGTTCCACTCGGCGTGCTTGGGGATGAGGTTGTTGTCGATGACCTTGTAGTCCGCCGAGGCCATGATGTCCGCGGGCTTTCCCACCTCGGAGATGAGGCGGGCCATTTTGGTGCTGCCCCCGGCCTCCCGCAGCACATCCACCCCCGGGTGTGCAGCCTCGAACGCCTTTTCCATCTGCTCCAGGGGCACGGAGAGGCTCCCGGCGTGAAAGATGATCAGCTTGCCCGACAGCTCTGCGTTCGCCGATCCCGTGCCGGCCAGAACAATGGCCACCGTCACCAAGGCATTCAGCAGCTTTATCTTCATTTCGATCTCCTTTCCTTTCATGAGCGGTTCGCCCGGGTGGATGTTGCTGCATGATGCCCGCTTGGAGACAATATGTCAACACATAGATCAATTATGATATAATACTATACAAATTCGATATGGAATTTGCCGCATTCGCAAAAACCCGCTCACTTGCCGCTGGGCATGATATAACCTGTTGAAATCCCACGGGCAGATCTCGAGGATTCGGGCTTTTTGCAACTTCATCAAATTGGAAATCCTTTCCCGCAAGGCGATGTCTGTCGGACGGACGGCTCAGCCCTCGGGCAACGGGGCGTGGCACGCCACCTGCCGGGGACCGTTTTCCGCGAGGAGGGGAGCGAGGCTGAGACAGGCCCCTGTCCGGCGGGCACAGCGGGGGGCAAAGGCACACCCCGATCCGGGGTCTTCGGCCGCCTCCATCCGGGGAGGGATCTCCGGGAGCCGGCCGGCCGCGCTCTCCAGCAGGAGGCGGGTGTAGGGGTGGCCGGGAGCATGGAGAATCATGGAGGCGGGGCCGATCTCCACGATCCGGCCTGCCAGCATCACGGCGATCCGGTCGCTGATCTTGCGGGCGAGGCCGATGTCGTGGGTGACGAACAGCAGGCTGAGCCCCATCTCCGCCTGGAGGTGGAGGAGCAGCTTCATGATCTTGGCCTGAACGCTCGGGTCCAGCGAGCTCGTGGGCTCGTCCGCCACCAGCAGCCCGGGGTCGAGGACCAGAGCCCGAGCCATGCAGACCCGCTGGATCGCACCCATGTTCAGCTCGTGGGGATAGCGCTCGAGGAAGCCCGGGTCCGTGGAGAGGTGGACGTCCTGGAGACGCCGTTTCACCCGCTCCTCCAGGTCCTCCCGTCCTCCGGCGAGCCCGTGAATCCGGAGGGGCTCGGCCACGGCGTCGAGCACGGTGAACCGGTGGCTCACGGCCTCCGCGGGGTTCTGGTAGATCACGCCGATCCGCCGGGCCAGGGATCGATAGTCCCGGCGGATCCAGCCGTCCATGTCCTCCCCGTCGAAGACGCGCGTTCCGGCGTCCGGCCGGAGCACGCCCGCGGCGGTCATGGCCAGCGTGGTCTTTCCCGAGCCGGTCTCGCCCACCAGCGACAACACCTCCCCGGCCTTGACCTCCAGGTCGACGCCGTCGAGGGCCCGGACGGCGTCGTATTGCTTGGACACGCCCTCCATCCGAAGGAGACGGACGATACCGCCCCGCAGGCATCGCACCCGGTGACCGTCCGCCTCCTCCAGGGCGATCTCCCCGTGGCTGCAGGCGGATATGGCCTGGGTGCAGCGGTTCTGGAAGAGACACCCCGTGGGAGGGGGGTGTCCGTCCCGGTGGGATGAACCGGGGATCTGGATGTGGGTGTGGGGTGCGACCCCGCCGTTGTCCCGGCCGTGGCGATGAACGATCCGGTAGAAGGCGTCCCCCCGGATGCCCCCCAGGTCCCGCACCGTGTCCATGGCGGGGTAGGACCGCCCCAACGCCAGGGTGTAGGGGTGCCGGGGGTTGGAAAGCAGCTCGGAGGCCGGCAGGGTTTCCATGATCTGGCCCAGGTAGATCACCGCCACGGCGTCCGCCTGGTAGAGGGCGAACTCCAGATCGTGGGAGATCAGCAGCAACGCCTTGCCGGCCGCTTTCATCTCCCGGATCGCGCGGGCCACGAAGGTCTTGCTCGCCGCGTCCAGGGCGGAGGTGGGTTCGTCCAGGAGAACGACCTCCGGATCCAGGATGCCGGCCATGGCCAGGAGGACGCGCTGGGCCTGCCCGCCGCTCAGCTGGTGGGGATAGCGGCCGTGGAGCCCCCGTTCCAGCCCCACCTTCTCCAGGGCCTCGGCGGCCCGTTCGCGCGCGCCGGCCCGCTTTGCACCCTGGTTTTGGATCAGGGGCTCGGCCACCTGGTCGAGGACCCGGTGGACCGGGTTCAGGTTGGCCGCCCCGCTCTGGAAGACCATGGAGACGGCGGACCAGCGCACCCGGTTCATGGCGGCCTCGTCCTCGAGGTCCAGGGGCCGCCCTTCCAGGAGGATGCACCCTCCGATCTCGGCGTTTCGGGGCAGCAGCCCCATGCAGGCCTTCCCGAGGGTGGTCTTTCCGGAGCCGGACTCTCCCACCAGGGCCAGGCAGCGGCCCGGCTCCAGCGCCAGGCTCACGTCGTCGAGGGCCAGGACGCCGTGATCGCCGTCGCGATAGACCACACCGAGATGCTCGACCCTCAGGCTCATGGTCCGACCTCCGCGGACGCCCGAAGCCGTGGATCCATCACCTTCTCCAGCGCCACGGCCAGGAAGGTGACGGCCATGATGAGAAAGGAGAGACAGAGAACCGGCGGCAGGAGCCAGTGCCACCACACGTCCAGGTAGTAGAACTGAAGTGCGTAGTTGATCATCATGCCCAGGGATTTGCGGCTGGGATCGAACAGCCCCAGGAAGGCCAGGGAGGCTTCCATGAACATAGCCATCCGGGCCTTGGCCGAGAACCCGATGAGGTAGAGCGGAAACATCTCGGGGAGGAGATGACGACGCAGGACGTAGCCGCCCCCGCCCCCCATCTGCACGGCCGCTCGCACGTGGAGCCTGCCTTTCAGCCCCAGCGTCTGCGCCCGAATGGTCTTGGCGACGGTGGGCCACATGAGGCCGGAGAGGATCAGGGCCAGCACCCAGGGATCCGGACGAAACAGGGCCGCCGTGAGGATCAGGATCATGATGGCTGGAACGGCCAGCAGAACGTCGGAGAGCCGCATGAGGAATGCGTCGAGCACCCCGCCGTACCACCCGGAGGCCAGGCCGGCGACGATCCCCAGAACGAGGGAGGTCATGCCGCTCAGGAGCCCGAAGGCCACGGTGTTCCGCACTGCGAAAAGAAGCTCGGAGAGGATGTCCTGCCCGCCGTCGTTGACGCCCAGCCAGTGGTGGCCGGTCGGCGGCGAAATGGGGGCAAAGCGCATGTCCCAGGGATCGAAAGGCGCCAGCGGCGGGCCGAGCAGGGCGAGCAGACCGAAGACCGTGGCCAGGCCCAGGCCGATGAGGAACCAGGGATCCCGCCTCAGCTGCCCGCGGTCAACGTGCATCGGCGATCCTCGGGTCGATGATCCGGTAGAAGGCCTCCAGGGCCAGGATCACGGCCAGCACCAGGAGGGAGGAAGCCAGCACCACCGCCCGTATGACCGGCAGATCCCTGGCCTGGATGGCGTTGAAGAGCAGCGTCCCCAGCCCCGGGTAACTGTAGATCCGTTCAATCACCAGGGCCCCCGTGATCATAAAGGCCAGCCTCAGGCCGAGCCGGGTGACAAGCGGGAGCAGGGCGTTCCGAGCGGCATGGGCGTACCGCACCCTCCCCGGCGGCAGCCCCTTGGCGCGGGCCGTATCGACGTAGGATGCCCGGAGCACCATGACCATGCTGTTGCGCGTGAGCAGGAAGTTCCCCGGCAGATAGGCCAGGACCAGGGTGGCCAGCGGCAGGGCCGAGTGGTGCAAAATGTTGACGGCCCGACCCATGATCCCGGCGTCGGCGTACGCGGTCCCGGCTCCCGCGACCGGAAACCAGTCGAGCTGCAGGGCGAACACGAAGAGAAGGAGGACCCCCGTGCTGATCTCGGGCACGCCTTCCAGGAAGGTCATGCCGCCCACCAGGCCCTTTTCCGCCCGACCTCCGGAGCGCCACGCGGACTCCACGCCGGCGATGAAGGCCACGGTCATGGAC
>JAIPEI010000090.1 GCA_021737245.1 Deltaproteobacteria bacterium
GATCTTCACGATCCGGTTGTCCCGGACCCCGACCCAAAGACCGCAACCGCCGTGGTCCATGCGAGCGCAGTGTGTCCGGAACCAGGTCAGCGAGTCGTCCATGGCGTTCTCAACCTCCTTTGCGGTCGTGCACAGGGTTTGAGTGATCATACCGGAGAATCGGGGACGATGGAACCCCTGCATGTGATGCCGCGGCGGCAGCATCCCCGTTTCAACAGCCTGCAGGCAGGCCCGGGACGTGTTCCCATGGAAAGAAGCATAACTATATCTCAATTTTTCAAAAAAGCTTGCATTTAGCATATAATTCACATATAATTATGTATCTTTTGATCTCCACATCCCATCCCGATGGTCCTGGTGCCTTCACATAAGGTCTCCAGGGCCGGGGCGAGGAGCTTGGAATCATGAGCTCACCATCCCGCCGCGACGGGCCGCGACGCGGAAAACTCCGGGCCGTGATCCTGGGTGCACTCTTGACCCTGGCCGGTCTGGCCACCCTGGGCACCTTACTGTTCACGGCTTTTCAGTCCACGCCCCCTTTGTCCGCCGCCCGCGACAACAGGACGAGCCGCGGTCCCTTCAGAGACCTCGATCCCTGGACCGGGGCGGGGGTGAGGCTGCCCATCACAAGACAGGAGGAGCCTGCCGGGCCTGTACACGCAATGATCCCGGACCGGCCTGAACAACAACCGGCCGGACAGTCCCCTTCCGTCGACGTGAGGCCCGCGCCCACACACCGGGCCTTCGAACGGCCGGCCCCCCGCCCCGAGGGGGAGGCGCTGTGCATTCGGGCCCTGGCTGTCGACCGGTCGCCCGACGGTACCGAATCGCTGGCCATCCTGGCCAGCGGTCCGTTCATACCCGACGTCTTTCCACTCAAGGGTGAAAATCCCTTTGGCTCTTCCCTGCGGCTGGTGGTGGACGTGCAGGATGTGGAGTCCGTGGCAGAGTCCGTGAGCGACAGGGATTTGAACGGGCAGGTTCTCAGGCGCGTCCGCACCTCCTTCGCCCCGGGAACCCGATCCTTTCGTGCCGTGCTGGACCTGTCGCCGGACATCCCGTTCCAGATCAAAAAGAACGTTTCCCCGGACGGACGCTTTCTCCTGCGCCTGAGAAAAAAGCAGGAGAAACCGAAAGGCCGCATTCAGGTCCGGGCCATCACCTTCCGCCCGTCCGAGGGGGCGGGAAAGGAACGGCTCCTGATCCAGGCCGACCGTTTCTTCGAACCCGTGGTGTTCGGCCTGGAGGGGGACAACCCTTACGGTGAAGACGCCCGCATCGTCGTGGACATCCCGGACGCCCGGCCCTCTGCCTCGGGACCACGCGCCTCAATCGGCGGCGGACGTTTGGTACGGGACATCCGCACCCACTATCACGCCCGTGCCGGAAAGCTTCGCGTCGTACTGGATCTCGCCCGGGCAGCCGGATACGAAGTGTCGCAGGCGTTTTTCAGAAAACAGAACCTTTACTGCCTTTCCATCACTGAAACGGGGGAGCCGGCGGAACCGAAACCGCGTCTGCAGGAGGAACGAGCCGTGGAGGAGGCGTCCCCCCCGGAACGGACCGCGGAATCCCTTCCGTCGGGGCTGCCGGCCACGAACAGCCGGGCAGAGGAGCCGGGTCTCCTCCGTTCTGAGGCCTGCGAGCTGGACGAGGACCACGTTCGCGCGATGTTCCGGGAGCACGGGTTCTACTCCACCTGCGGGATCTACAATGCCCATTACTGCAACCAGGACGGCGAGTTCGCAAACCAGCTCCACGGGTGCGGGGCCGGGGTGATATGCGACGACGCAACCGGCCTGATGTGGGCGCAGGAAGGGTCCGGACATCCCATGAGCTGGAACGAGGCGGGCGCCTACATCGCGGAACGGAATCGGCGGCGGATCGGGGGGCACGGCGACTGGCGGCTTCCCACCCTGGAGGAGCTGCTCTCGCTCATGGAGCGTTCGTGGGGGGACGGCGGGCTCTACATCAGCGATCTGTTCGACGCAACCCCGCGTTCCTGCTGGAGCGGGGACACGCGTGGAGCAGCCAAGGCGTGGAAGGTCAACTTTCACCTGGGCTACGCCGTGGACGCAAGGGTGGAAGAACAGAACTGGACCCGGGCCGTGAGAACCGCCGCTCCGGCCTCCCACTGGGCCGCCCACCCTCCCTCGTCACCGGACCCGGCGGAAACGGCTGTAATGGCCCATCAGGGTCTGTGGAAGTAACTCCGCGGCCATGGAGGGAAACTCCCATGCACATCGTCATATGCTCGGACATCCATGACAACATCTGGAAGCTGGACACAATGCTTCACCAGGCTGCTGGCTGCGGTGCGTTGATCTTCTGCGGGGATTTCTGCGCCCCGTTCACGCTCTCCCAGATCGGAGAGGGCTTCGCCGGTCCCGTTCACGTGGTCTGGGGGAACAACGACGGGGACAAGTGGCTTCTTACACGAAATGCGCACGCGTCGGGAAACGTCACGCTGCACGGAGACTTCGCCGAGCTGGAGATCGGGGGCAGATCCATCGCCGTGAATCATTATCCCGGAATCGCCGCCCCCCTAGCCGCTTCACAGGTGTATGACGCGGTGTTTTACGGCCACGATCACACGCCCCGGAACGAACGGATCGGGCCCACCCTGCTCCTGAATCCCGGCGAGGTCATGGGAAGATTGGGGAAAAGCACGTTCGCCCTCTATGACACGGAGACCGGCGAAGGGTCCTTTCACGAGATCCGTTGAGCGGCACCGGCCTCCGGACCGAAGATGCCCCTACACCCCGACCTCCAACTCCCGCTGCTTCAAGGTCTGGATCTCGTCGCGCAACCGCGCCGCCTCCTCGAACTCCAGGTCCTTTGCCGCATCCATCATGCGTTCGGTGAGGAGATCCACCTGTTTACGAATCTCCTCTGCCGTTCGATATGGCGGGGCCTCCTCCGATGCCCCGCCCACCGTGACGTAGTCCCCTTCATACACGGAATCGAGGATATCCTCGATGTTCCTCTGAATGGTTTCGGGCGTGATGCCGTGGGCCTCGTTGTAGTCCGTCTGGATCCGTCTCCTCCGTTCGCTCTCCTCCATGGCCCGCTGCATGGACCCCGTCACCCGGTCCGCGTACAGGACGACCTGCCCGCGCACATTGCGAGCCGCGCGGCCCGCAGTCTGGACGAGCGACCGTTCGGAGCGCAGGAACCCCTCCTTGTCCGCATCCAGGATGGCCACCAGGGAGACCTCGGGCAGGTCGAGGCCTTCCCTCAGCAGGTTGATTCCCACCAGCACGTCGAAGGCCCCGAGGCGGAGGTCTCGGATGATCTCCATTCGCTCGATCGTCCGGACGTCCGAGTGCAGGTACCGGACCCGGACCCCCAGCTCGTCGTAGTACTCGGTCAGATCCTCGGCCATGTTCTTGGTCAACGTGGTGACCAGCACGCGTTCTCCGAGCTCGACGCGCTCCCGGATTCGAACGAGCAGGTCGTCCACCTGATTCTTCGCGGGACGGACGATGATCTCCGGATCCATGAGGCCGGTGGGCCGGATGATCTGCTCGGCCAGGGCCTCTCCCCGTTCGAGCTCGTAGGGCCCGGGCGTGGCGGAGACGTACAAAACCTGGCTCACCCGTTCCTCGAACTCCTCGAACTTGAGCGGCCGGTTGTCCAGGGCCGAGGGCAGCCGGAAGCCGTAGTCCACCAGGGTCTGCTTGCGGGACCGGTCCCCGTTGTACATGCCGTTGAGCTGGGGGATGGTGATGTGGCTCTCGTCGATCATCACGAGAAAGTCCCGGGGAAAGTAGTCCAGAAGCGTGGGCGGCGGCTCCCCCGGCGATCGGCCGGTCAAATGCCTCGAGTAGTTTTCAATGCCGTGGCAGTAGCCCATCTCCACCATCATCTCCAGGTCGAACCGCGTCCGCTCCTCGATCCGCTGGGCCTCCAGCAGCTTGTCCCGGCCCCGAAAGTCCGCCACCCGCTCCGCCATCTCGTCCCGGATGGCCCGGATGGCCCGCTCCCGGATGTCCACCGTGGTCACGTAGTGGGTGGCCGGATAGACGGTCACCCGGTTGAGTTCCCGGCCGGGGCGTCCGGTCAGGGGGTCGATCTCCCGGATCTCCTCGATCTCGTCTCCGAAGAAGCCGATGCGGACGGCCCGGTCCTCCTCGTGCACGGGGTAGATGTCCACGATGTCGCCCCGCACCCGGAACCGTCCCCGAACGAAGTCGTAGTCCCCGCGTTCGTAGTGGATCTCCACGAGCTTCTCCAGCACGGCCTCCCGGCCCATCTCCATGCCCCGCTCCAGGTGGAGAAGCATGTTGTAGTAAGCCTCGGGCGATCCCAGACCGTAAATGCACGAGACACTCGCGACGATGATCACGTCCTCCCGGTCCAGGAGTGAGCGTGTGGCCGAGTGGCGCATCTTGTCGATGTAATCGTTGATGTGGGCGTCTTTTTGAATGTAGGTGTCGGACTGGGGAATGTAGGCCTCGGGCTGGTAGTAGTCGTAATAGCTTACGAAGTACTCCACCGCGTTTCGGGGGAAGAAGGCCTTGAGCTCTCCATAGAGCTGGGCGGCCAGGGTCTTGTTCGGGGCGATGATCAGGGTAGGCTTCCGGACCCGGGCGATCACCTGGGCCATGGTGAAGGTCTTTCCGGACCCGGTCACCCCCAGGAGAACCTGGTGGCGCAGTCCGGCCCGGACCCCTTCCTCCAGGATGTCGATGGCCTGCGGCTGGTCCCCGCAGGGCTCGAATCGGCTTACGAGCTCGAATGGGGCAGTGGAACGGCCCGCCCTGTCTTTTTCAGGGGAGGATTTACCGGATCTCATAACGCCAGGCCGTGCCTCCGGGACCGTCTTCCAGAATCACCCCCTCCTTCTGGAGTTCGTCCCGGATCTCGTCCGCCCGCTGCCATTCTTTTCGGCTTCGGGCCTCGGTGCGCTCGGCCACCAGCCGATCGATCCGTTCCGCGTCCGGCTCTCCGGCCGGCCGCGCCAGCGACTCCAGGAACTCGGCCGGGGGGTGGTTCAGGAGACCGAGAACTCTTGCGGCCAGGAGCAGGCGGCTGCGTTCATCGACCAGCTCATCTTCCCGCACTTCATCGCCCGAGTCGATCGCATCCATCCGGCGATTGAGCTCCTTGACCTTCTCGAAGATCAGGCCCGTGGCGGCCGCGGTGTTCAGATCGTCGTCCATGAGGGAAACGAACTGGGTGAGAAAGGGATCCTCCGGATTGCCCGACAGGGCCCCCGGCTCTCCGGTGCCCGCTGCAGGCTCCGGCCCGATTCGTTCCTCCAGCCGCTGAAGGGTCCGATAGATGCGCACGAGCCCGGCCTGGAGGTCCCGAACCGCATCGCGTGAAAAATCCAGCGGGCTTCGGTAGTGCTTGGAGAGAAGGAAGAGCCTGAGCACCTCGGGGTGGTAGGCCCCCAGAGCGTCCCGAATGGTCAGGAAGTTCCCGAGGGACTTGGACATCTTCTCCGACTCCACGGTGACAAACCCGTTGTGGACCCAGTATCGGGCGAAATCCGCGCCGTTTGCGGCCATGGACTGGGCCCGCTCGTTCTCGTGGTGAGGAAAGAGCAGGTCCCTGCCTCCTCCGTGGATGTCGAAGGTGGGGCCCAGGAAACGGTTGCTCATGACCGAGCACTCCATGTGCCAGCCGGGCCGGCCTGGGCCCCACGGACTCTCCCAGCACGGCTCGCCCGGCTTGGCCGATTTCCAGAGCGCAAAGTCCATGGGATGCCGTTTCTTGCGATCCACCGCGATCCGGCTACCGGCCTTCATCTCCTCCAGCTTTCTCCCGGAAAGGCCGCCGTAATCCTGAAAAGCCTCCACGGAAAAAAACACGTCTCCGTCCGACTCGTAGGCGAATCCTTTTTCCATCAGGATTTCGATCATCCGGATCATGTCCCCGATGTGCTCCGTGGCCCTCGGCTCCCTGTCCGCCTTGCCGACACCGAGCCTGGCCATGTCTTCTTCGAACGCATCGATGAACTCCTGCGCCAGGTCTGCAGGATCCTTGCCGAGCTGCCGGGCCCGGTCGATGATCTTGTCGTCCACATCCGTGAAGTTCCGAACGTAGGTAAGCTCATAGCCTCTCGCACGCAGATATTTTGCCAGTACATCGAATACGATGGCCGAGCGGGCGTGGCCTATATGGCAGTAGTCGTACACCGTGACCCCGCAGACGTACATCCCCACGCGCCCTTCAAAAAGAGGGTGGAAGACCTCTTTTCTCCGATGCGCCGTGTTGTAGAGCATGATGGGCATGATGGCTCCTTGGATCTCTTCTACCCTTCTCCCACCAGGCTGACCACGGCGAATGCCTCGATGGCTTCGCCGCGGCCGCAATATCCGAGGCCCTCTGTGGTGGTCGCCTTGACGTTCACCCGGTCGGATGAGACCTCGAGCACGGCGGCCATTCGGCCCTCCATGTCCGGAATGTGAGGCGCCAGTCTGGGTCGTTGGGCCACGACGGTCGCGTCCAGGTTGTTGACGCGAAAGCCTTCCCCCTGCATGATCTCCACGACCCGCCGGAGCAGCACCAGGCTGTCGGCATCCTTAAGGGACGGATCCGTGTCCGGAAAATGCCGGCCGATGTCCCCTTTTCCCACGGCCCCCAGAACAGCGTCCATAACGGCGTGGGTGAGCACGTCCGCATCGGAGTGTCCTTCCATGCCGAGGTCGGCGTCGATCAGCACCCCGCCCAAAACAAGCCGACGCCCACGGACGAGCCGGTGGACGTCATTTCCAAAACCGATTCGGAACCTCAACGGTCAGTAACCCTCCTGCGTGGATCCCGGGAAACAGGTAGACGGGTGGAAGGTGCGTTCCGCGAAAGGGGCTGCTTCAGTGACAAGTGCTGCAGCTCGTGCTGGAGCACCCGGAGCAGGACGAGCCGCCTCCTCCTGTCGAAGGCGCAGAGTAGCTCCCGTTCGACTTGAAGCTGCATGCCGACATGAGGCGTTCCACCTCCGTGGCGCTGCAGTCGGGACAGGCGATGTCGTCGCCGCTGCCGATGACGAGGCACTCGAACTCATGATTGCATTTGCGGCATTTATACTCGTATATGGGCATGTTCATCCCTTCCTGTGGATCTCATTTCGCCATGAACAGCATTTCATCCACCAGCTGGCAGATCATGTGGCCGGCGAAGATGTGGGTTTCCTGAACCCGGGCGGTCACCTTGCTCTTGACCACCAGGCCGAGGTCGGCCATTCTCCGCAGCTTTCCCCCGTCTCCGCCGGTGAGGGCCGCCGTGTAGAGACCCTGCTCCCGACCCACCTTGACGGCCTCGATCACATTGGTGGAGTTGCCGCTGGTGCTGATTCCGAGGAGGACGTCTCCCTCCTGCCCGATGGCCTTGACCTGCTTGGAAAACACCTCGTCGAAGGAGTAATCGTTCCCGATGCTCGTCAGGATCGAGCTGTCGGTGGTCAGTGCAACGGCCGGCAGCGGGGGGCGTTCGAGCACAAAGCGGTTCACGAACTCCGCTGCAATGTGCTGTGCATCCGCCGCGCTTCCACCGTTTCCGCAGAGCAGGAGCTTCCGGTCGTTCGTGAGGGCCTCGGCGATTCGTTCGGCGAGTTGAACGAGAGCGGTTCCGCTCTCGTTGACGAACTCCTCTTTAACCCGGACGCTCTCCTTCAGGGCTTTCCGTATCCGTTCCATACGCATCCTGAGAGGAATCCGTCACTTACCTGAATTTTTCCTGGATTCCCGCTTTAAAAAGTAGATACGACCGGGACCTTTGTCAACCAGCCGCTCGATCAGGCCCCGGGTACGCGGGCCAGTTGCTGCACCGCCCGGGCTACGGTTGCCAGCTCTCCGTCCTGGATCGTGCGCACGTCCAGGAGGACCCGATCGTTCTCGACCCGGGCGATGATCGGCGGATCATGCTCCCTCAGCCGCTTCTCGATCCGGTGTGCGGACATCCGGCCCGCCGCCAGGGCGACCAGCCGGGTGGGCAGGTCCAGCAGCGGAAGCGCACCTCCTCCCGTCTTGGACGTCCCGTCCGCGAGGACCACGGTGAAGTTCCCCGGATCGATCTTCCCGATCCGCCTCTTCAGGCCGGCGGCCCGGGACCTGAGGCTCTTGTATGAGCGGAAGACCATGCCTAGCGTGGGGATGCATCGAACCGCCGTCTCTTCGTCCCGATACAGGCGGAGGGTCTCCTCCAGGGCCGCCAGGGTCAGCTTGTCGATCCGCATGGCGCGGTTCAACGGATTCGCCTTGATCCTCTCCACGAGGGGTTTCCTCCCCAGAATGACGCCCGCCTGGGGGCCGCCCAGAAGCTTGTCGCCGCTGAAGGTGACCAGGTCCACGCCGGAGGCGAGGACCTCCTGCACCGTGGGTTCCCTTGGGAGGCCGTACCGGGAAAAGTCCACCAGGCACCCGCTTCCCAGATCTTCCATGACCGGTACGCCGTGTTTTCGACCCAGTGCGACAAGGTCCTTCGCGTCCACGTCCTGGGTAAACCCCACGAGCTGGAAATTGCTCCGATGCACCCGGAGGAGCAGCCCGGTCTCTGAACTGATCGCCTCCTCATAGTCGCGCAGGTGGGTTTTGTTCGTGGTTCCCACCTCCACCATGACGGCGCCGCTCTTTTTCATGACATCGGGGATGCGGAACGCGCCCCCGATCTCGACGAGCTGTCCCCGGCTGACCACGGCCTCGCGCCCCTGGGCAAGGGTCTCCAGGCAGATGAGAACCGCTGCGGCGTTGTTGTTCACGACCATGGCCGCCTCGCCTCCCATGAGCTCCTGGAGAATCCCTTCGACGTGGGAGTAGCGGCTTCCCCGCATCCCCTCGTCCAGCCGGTACTCCAGGTTGCTGTACCCCCCTGCGACCGAGCGCAGTCGTTCCAGAACCCGTTCCGGCAGGATGGAACGACCCAGATTTGTGTGTACGATCACACCGGTGGCATTAATGACGGGGCGGAGGTGGGGGCGGTCCAGGGATTCAAGCCGGTCGATCACGGGGAGGGAAACCCGGTCCGGCTCCAGCCGGTTTGCGTCGAGGAGCTCCCCCCTTGCGATGGCCCGGCGAAGCTCATCCAACACCTCCTGGACCGCCCTGACGATGAGGGATCGCGGGTAGCGTGAGGACGCTTCCACCAGCCGGGGCGCCGCCATGAGGCGATCCACCGCTGGAATCTTCCTGAAAAGGGCATTCTTTTCCATGGTTCCGACAACCGATGAGGCATGGATTCGCGCCTACTATAGGGCAGATTTGCGGGGCCGTCAAATTTTCAGTGATCAGGATGGACCGACCAGCCGTTATTAGGGCATCGTTCTTGCATTGTTCTGTCGTTCACTTGGCTTGTGCCTGTGAAGGAGCTGCCAGGGTTTCATTCAAAAGCCGTCAAGATGAAGGACCTTTCGGTCAAGATCCGCGACTGCTGGATTCAGAACGAGGCTGAACCGCCCCTGCGGCGCGGCACGGGGAATCCCCCGGTACAGACATGCGACCCGGCGGTTTGCGCTTGATTTTTCTTTTCGAGGTGCTTAGAGTAAAGGTTTACGGTGGGTGTAGCTCAGTTGGTAGAGCACTGGGTTGTGGCCCCAGTTGTCGTGGGTTCGAGTCCCATCACTCACCCCATCCAAAGGCAGGAATCAGGGGGCTTAACAGCCCCCTTTTTTTTGGCGTCCTCGAAGCGATGCCTCGGCTTCCCTATTCCATGGGTGCCGCTCCGGCACCCGGTCCGACATGCTTCATGGCGCAGGTTTTTCTGAAGTGGTGGCCGTAGATGGTCAGGGTGATGGCCAGGGGCAGCAGCTTGCGCCGGTAGCAGGCGGCCCACGCAAGCAGCCGCCAGTACTGGAACCGCTCCCTGCCCAGGATCCCCAGCCGGAAGCCGGATCGAAACAGGGCGAGAAAGCGCTGGAAATCCAGCGCAGGCTGCGCCTTGGGAACCTGGTACTCGCGAAGAAAGAGCTTCACCCGACGGTAGTAGTGCTTGGGCGAATAGATGTGGCGCAGAATGGTCTGGTATCCCTCCATCAGCCGATCGAGACCCATATGAGGGATGATGTTCGTCGTTCCGTCGATGTCGCCGGACATGACCCCGAGGAGCCGCCCCTCCTGCTTCATTCGCTCGTACAGGCGGGTGCCCGGAGGGGCCTGAAGCATTCCCACCATGGCCGTGACGATCCCGGTCTTCTGGATGAAGTCGATCTGGCGCTGGAAAATCGAGGGGCCGTCGTGATCGAACCCGACGATGAATCCTCCCTGCACCTGCAGCCCGGCCCGCTGGATGCGGCGAACGCATTCGACGAGGTCGCGGTTCGTGTTCTGCCGCTTGTTGCACTCCGCCAGGCTCTCCTCGTCCGGCGTCTCAATGCCGATGAAGACGGAGTCGAACCCGGCCTCCACCATCATCTTCATCAGCTCCTCGTC
>JAIPEI010000091.1 GCA_021737245.1 Deltaproteobacteria bacterium
GGTATCCAGCGTCCCGACTTGGGGTTGAGATGGAGCCGCTGGCTCTGTTCACGGCCGTTGCTCCCGCTCTGCCAGGGAAACATGGCGCCCCGAAGGCCTTCCTGCCTGGGCACGGGGCGGGCTTCGTTCAGCCGCCTGTACCGGTAGAGGAGGAGAGAGCGCGTGATCTCGGAAAGGCGCAGGTTGAGAAAAGGAAAGATGAACAGCTCATCCCAGAAGATGTGGCCGCGATAGGCCTCTCCGTGCCACCCCCTGGAGGGGATCCCCACGTCGAGGTCCATGGTGTGAGTGGACGCGGTCTGGAGCAGGTGGAAGATGTTCAACCGCAGGATCATGGCGGTCAGGTCGCTTTTTCCCGGGTCCCGGTGCTCGAACACCATGTCGAAATCCCGCCACAGGTGGCTCCAGGCGCGGGCGTGGGACCTCAGCAGACCTTCGAACGGCTCGGCCCGGGCCACGGCTTTTTTCGCCTCCAGCCCGCACTCGGAGGAGGCGTGGTCCCGGGAGGTGTACAGGGAAAGCACTTTTTCGATCCGCACCTCGTCCCGGGCGGCCAGCGAGACGGTGAACTCCTGGGCGATGTACCCCTCCTCCTGCACCAGCCGCCGCTCGGGCCGAAGGAGGTGACCTCTCTGGTAGGCCCGGGTCCTTGCAGCCTGGGCCACGCGCAGGCCGGACTGGTTGGTTTCCATCTTCAGAAACAGCGTGTCCTCGTCCACGGGCTCTGCCGGGAGGGGGATCAGATGATCGTTGTTCAGCCCCTGGTACCGCTCGACGCCTGCGTTCTTCACGCGACCGTCCAAAGCGGTTCGAAACTCCACGGTGCCCGACCAGTTCTCCGTGGATAGGCTGAGCTCGAGGCCGGCCAGGTGGTTCTCCGCCATGTGGACCAGCCGACGTTCCACGAGCCGGGTCTTTCTGCCACGGCCGTCCTTGAAAACGACGGTGCGGCTGAGGATCCCCTGATACAGGTCCAGCTCCTGGCGATAGCTGAGGATGTTCGCGTTCTCGAGGGAGAACCAGTCCCCTTCCTCGAAACGAAAGGTGAGGCAGAGCCAGTTGGGAAGGTTGACCAGATCCTCGTTCTCCACGGTTCGGCCGGAGACCTCGGTTTGCCGCCGGTTGTACCCCCCTGCGAGGTAGGTGCCCGGGTAGTGGACGGCATCCGCCCGGGACTGGGGGGCGGCGCCCCGCGTGGCGAAATATCCGTTCCCGAGCGTGCAGAGTGCTTCTCTGAGCCCCTCCTGCTCCGATTTGAAGCCTTCATAGACCAGGGTCCAGGGATGTGTCATCTATGCTCTCCTCCTTGCTTCTCTTCCGCATTCGCTTACGCCCGCGCCTACGCCTTCTTCTTGCGTCCCTTGACCAGGGAGGCGAGGGATTCTAGAAAGACCCGGACCTCCTCCGGGTCTTTCAGGACGAGACCGGCCTCGCTGAAGCGGTCCTCCTCGGTGACGGCGATTCCGACGCCGCCGCCCTCGCGCGTCCGGAGCGCGCCGAACCCGTACTCGTCCGTCACATCGTCTCCGATGTATACGGGGATCCATTCAGGGCCCTCCAGGTCGAGGGCCTCGAGGATCCACAGCAGGGCCCGGCCCTTGTTCCAGTCGATGTCCGGCTGGATCTCGAACACCTTCTTGCCGCTGCCTTTTTTCAGACGAGGGTGCTCGTCGTGGACCCGGTCCACCGCCTCTTGAACGGCGGGGACGTCCTCCTCGTCCACGTTCCTGTAATGAACGGCGATGGAGTACTTCTTTCGCTCCACAAGAGCGCCCCGGATCGTCGCCAGCCTCTCATCGAGGGACGCTTCCGCGGAATCCAGGTCGTCGAGGTAGTTCCCGCCTTTCTGAAGGTTCATACGTCCCCGCTCCGGTCCCAGAATGTCGAAGCCGTGGCTGCCTGCATATACGATATCGTCCAGCCCGACGAGCTGTTTCACATCCTGGAGGTCCCGGCCGCTGACGACACCGACGGTGCATACCGCAGAGAGGGTCTTCAGCGCCCTCCGCATATCATCCGCCAGCACGGCCCACTCCGGTTTCTTGACAATGGGGGTCAGGGTGCCGTCGTAGTCCAGGAAGACGACCGGAGTCTCCCTGTCGAACCGTCCGGCCAGATCGCCCAGGGCGTGCAGGGCGGAGGGGAGCTCCCCGGTGAGTCGAGCTGCAAGCTCGATCTCAGAGAGGTCTTCGACCACCTGGTGGGCCCCGGCCTCCAGGAGGTCCGAAGCATGCCCTGTGCGGTCCACGCCGATCACCCGGCCGAAGCCGCCCCGACGGCCCGCCTCCACGCCGGACAGGGCGTCCTCCAGGACAACGGCCCGCTCGGGCTGCACCTTCAGACGCTTCGCCGCTTCGAGGAAGATGTCCGGCGCCGGCTTGCCCTTCAGGCCGAGCTCCTCGGAGAGCACACCGTCGACCCGGACGTCAAAAAGCTCCGCCAGGCCGGCGGACTCGAGCACGGGCACGCAGTTCTTGCTGGAAGAGACCACGGCCGCTGCAACGCTTCGCTCCCTCAGTGAGCGGACCAAGCCCACAGCGGACTGATACGGTTCCACCCCGTCGCGTTTCAGCTTCTCCAGGAACAGCTGGTTCTTCCGGTTCCCGAGTCCGTGTATGGTGGCCTTGCCGGCGGGATCCTTCATGCTTCCTTCCGGCATCTCGAGGCCCCGGGACTCCAGGAAGCTTCGGATCCCGTCCACACGCGGCTTGGCGTCCACGTAAAGCGGGTAGTCCGTTTCCTGATCAAAGGGTTTCCACCGGCCGCCCGAGGCGTCGCGAAACTCGTCGAAAAGCGCCTTCCAGGCCGCTGCGTGCACCCTGGCGGTTTGGGTGATGACCCCGTCCAAATCGAACACCACCGCATCGAATCGGAAGCGGGACAGGACGAATGGGGAAGAAGTCGGGTGTTTCATGAAAACAGATCCTCCATCCGGCTCATTTCACAACGAAGGCATTGTCGAAGCAATGGGTTGAATCATGAATTGATGGAGCCGGGAGACAGTAGGAGCGCCATGTCCCTGTTTTCGGTCCCGATCGGCCGCAAATACAGGATGGAGCCCATTGCGAAGCCGGGGTCGTAAGGTCAGGATAGATACGAAGATTCGCCTTATCGAAAAGAGTAACGGGCTTGAGAACGCCGGCTGGTTGATTTCCGGCGGCAGTCGCCCCCGGTCCTGGAATGTGAGGTGCATTCGGTATGGGAGACTTGGTAATCGTTTCGAATCGAGGACCTTTCAGTTTCACCAGTGAGTTCCTGAACCAGGTGGAGCACCGGTTGGAGAACGGAAAATGGCCTTCGCCGCCCCGGTTCGGCGAAGGGGGGCTGGGCCAGGCCATGTCGGGCCTTCTGCGCCCCGGGGCGTGGCGAACCACCTGGCTCGGTTCGTCCATGGGCGATCGGGACGTGGACGTGGCCAGGGGACACTACAGCCACCTTTTCCAGGGGATGGAGGAGAAGGGCCTTGCGCCCCAGTGGTTTCCACACATCGAGATCGACCCGGACAACCGCATGCACTTCCGGTACGGAGAGTACGATTTTTTCATGCGCTTCGTCTTTTTCGACACACCCCACATGCACAGCTACTACAGCCGCTTTGCCAACGGTTTTCTCTGGCCCCTGATCCATTTGACGCGCCCCCCCCTTTTCTACAAGAAGAGCAGCGCATTCCCCAGGCCGGAGTTCCAGAAAAGCGACTTCGTCCAATACACGAGCAGCGGCCTGACCTTCGCCAACACCGTTTTGGACGAGATTCAGAAGAGCGGGGCCCTCATGAGGACGAACGAGGAAACCGTTGTCTGGAATCAAGACTATCACCTGATGCGGGTTTCCGAGGATTTCAAGGGCCTCCTCCGCCAGGAGGGGATCCAGTCGGAGGCCGGAAAGCACATCCATGTGGGGCAGTTCATGCACACCCCTTTCTTCAACATCCACGAGATCCAGGGGCTCATCCGGGAGGACAAGCGGGGCCGGATCAAGGCCCGGGTGTATGACCCGTTCGACGAGAGCATCGAGAGCGTGCTGAAAAGGGTGACATGGGGATTGCTCCACAACGATTTCATCGGATTCCACACCAAGGAGTACTGTGACAACTACCTCGAGGCGCTGGAGGAATGGTTTCCCGTGGACATCCGGGTCGCGGATCAGGCCTATGAGATCCACCGCCGGGGCGGGGTTACCACGGTGGGTGCGTTTCCCATCGGCCTCGACGTGGACAAGATCCTTGCCGAGGTCGCGCCTGGAAAGTCACTGGACTACGAGGTGGAGGAGAGAAACCTGCGGAAGTGGATCCAGGAGAAGCGCGGCCGGGGGAAGGTGGTTTTCGGCGGCCTGGAGCGCCGGGACTTCACCAAAGGTCTCATCGAGCGGTTGAAGGTCTACTTTCACGCCCGGAACCGGCTCCGGGAGAGTGACCGGCCCGCCTGCTTCTTTCAGATCACCTCCCCGAGCCGGATGTCCAATCCCGAGTACCGGAGGCTCCAGGCCGATCTGGACCAGGAGGTCGACAAGATCAACGGTCGGCTGCCCGAAGACGAAGGGATCGTCCATCTGGGCGGGGGGATCCCGGCCCCGGAAAACTACCGCTTCATGAAAGAGGTGGACGTGATGCTCGTCACGCCGCTCGAGGACGGAATGAACCTCGTGGCCTTCGAGTACATCCTTTCGCAGAAGTACAAGAGCAGGGAGATGAGGGGAATTCTGGTGCTGAGCACCAGCGGCGCGGCCAGGGTGCTTCGAATGAAGAAGTTCGGAGAGGAGGACGGCGTCGTGTTTGTAAACCCCATGAAGCCCAAGGAGGCGGGCGGAAAGATTGCGGACGCCCTGGACCGGGGGTGCCGCTTGTCCGACCGGCTTATCGAGTACGTTGAAACCGAACGTCGTGTGGACGACTGGGCCGAACGGAATATCGAAGCCATCTTGAATGCGAGAAAAGAGGTGTGAAACACCGGACCCGAAAGGGCGGTTCAGAGGAGGCGCAGGCGATGCAGGAGATGAAGGATGCAAGAGAGAGGATGGTAGCGGAGCAGCTTGTCCCCAGGGGCATTCGGGATCCACTGGTGCTCGAGGCCATGGGCAAGGTTCCCAGGCACCGCTTCGTACCCAAAGGCATGGAGCAGGAGGCCTATGACGATCGTCCTCTGCACATCGGGCTCGAACAGACCATTTCGCAGCCTTACATGGTCGCCTGGATGACCGAGACCCTCGAGCTCACCGGGAAAGAGAAGACGCTGGAGATCGGTACGGGAAGCGGGTACCAGGCGGCGATTCTTGCGGAGCTATCCTCCGAGGTCTACACGGTCGAGCGGTTCAAGGAGCTCCAGGACCGCGCCAGGAAGGTTTTGGACGATTTGGGATACGACAACATCTACTACCACGTGTCCAACGGCACCCTGGGGTGGCCCGAGCACGCTCCGTATGACGCGATCATGGTCACGGCCGGCGCGCCCAAGGTGCCCGATCCCCTGTTGGAGCAGCTCGCCGACGGCGGCCGCCTCCTCATTCCGGTGGGGGACCGGTACAGCCAGATGTTGACCAAGCTCACCAGGCAGGGAGAACGGCTCACCAAGCAGAATCTCGGGGGATGCCGATTCGTGGCGCTCACCGGTGAACACGGATGGTAGCGCAGCGCGTACGGATGTCGCTGGAAACGCTATAGCCCATTGAAAATTCCGAGGGCAGATCTCGAAGCTTCGGGCCTGTTGCTACTCATTCCAGGATCTGCATGCGGGCTTGTCTTCATGCCGACCATGCGAACAGGAAAGCAGAGTGGAGGGAGCGTGGAATGGGGCGAAGCCTGTATTTCGGATTTCAACCACGCTGGTCGCGGGTGCAGAAGTAGCTCGTTCGGCCGGAGATCTTGGATTTTTCGAGAGACCGCCCGCACTTCGGGCAGACCCCATCTCCGCGCCGGTGGGGGATGATGAAAGAGGAAGGAAACCGTTCAGGCCGGGCTTGGGCCTCGATGGCGGCTGGAAGGACCTTGTTGATCATGGCGTCATAGATGGTTTTCAGGTCGTCGGGAGACAGTGCGTCGGCTTTGATATCCGGCCGTATTCCCGCCTGGAACAGGATCTCGTCGGAGTAGATGTTCCCGATGCCGGCCAACCGTTTCTGATCCATCAGGACGGACTTGACGGTCGCACGGGAGCCCTTCAGGGCGTTCTGGAAGGTTTCCAGGTCAAATCCCTCCTCCAGGGGATCGGGCCCGAGCCCCTTGTCCTCGACGAACCGGTCCGGGTTGTCGGTCAGGCCGATCCCACCGAGCTTTCGCCGACAGTCGTACGCCAGTGTGTACCCATTGGAAAAACGGATGAGGAGGCGCGCGTGGGAGGGACCGCTTTCCTCCTGCTTGAAGTAGGCGAGAAATCCGGTCATGCCGAAATGCAGCACCAGCCAGGGGCCGGTGTCCAGCCCGCCGAACAGGTTTTTCCCATGGCGCCGGGTGTCCTGAAATCGGCTCCCTTGAAGGGTTTTTTTCAGGCGGGAAGCCGGGATCCCTTCGAGCAGCTCAGGGCCCGGGACATCCACCCGGGCGATCTCCTGGTGGAGGGAGGTGGACTCCAAGTACTGTCTGAACGTTTCCACGTCGGGCAGCTCAGGCATGGCGGAATCCTTTCCGTTCATCGCCGGTCTTCGCACGCAAGAATGCGGTTTCTCACCTCCATGAAGACGTCGCTTCGATGGAGCACCCCCACGGCCTGTTTGCCGTCCTTGTCCATGACCAGCAGGCTTGCATGCCTTCCGGTCACCATGAGGTGAATGGCCATGTTCAGGTGATCGTCCTCGTGGAGGACCGGATCGGTGATGGGCATGTAGTCGATGTCGCCGACGCGGATGTCCGCGGCCTTTTCGCACAGGGCCCCGAGCGGGTCCTGCCAGAGATGGAAGCCCTGGAGCATGGAGCGCAAAAACCGGGTGCTCATTCCGCTGAGGTTCGTGGTGCGCAAATCACCGATGTGCCGGTATGCGGGCTCCAGGCTTCGCATGACGTCCAGGTCGCTCAGCTTTCCCAGGGGCCGGCCCGCGTCATCGACAACAAGCACGTTTCTCGGTGCGTGGCCCCGCTCGGTGCCGGCCTGCCCGGCCTGGTCGAACGCGTTGACCGCTTCGTACAGTGTGGCGTCTTTCTTGACCGTCGAGGTGGTGGACATGGTCACCATCAGGTCGCGGACGGACTTCGTTTCCATGGGCGATTCCTCCGTCGATTATCCACAAAGGCCGGCGACAGCCGCTTCGGAGACCGATTCTTGTGCTGCCACGATATCAGAGGTGCGGTTTCGTGAGCATGGGGTGTTTCCTGTATTCCGCGCTGTTTGGTCCCCACCGCGCCGGCGGCTCCCGCGCGGATTGTTTCTCCGACCCGGGCAATGCGTTTCAAGCCTCTGCGTGAAGCAGCACAACGGGAAAACGGTTTGTTGCGCGAGCCATTTCCAGGTGGGAGCCCATGTCGAGGCGGCGCCCGCTGAAGAGGTCCCGAAAGCGCCGCGGCGATCCCGAGGGAAGCTTGATCCGGGTTTCGTTCCAGGAGGGTTCGCCCAGGGGCCACCCATCCTGCAACGAAAATCCGGCGGGAAGACGCGGCGCGGCCGCGAGCAGCCACTGATTGTTCAGGCGGCGTGCATAGGCCGTGATCCGGCTGCGGTGGGAACCCGCCGCGGACAGCGGGAGGTACGCCCCCCGATCGAACAGGTCCGGGCTTCTCCTGCGAAAGGAGAGGATCTTGAAGACCAGGTACATCTTCACCCGGCCGTCCCCAGGGTCCTGCAGGAGCTCCTCCATCAGCTTTCCAGGGCTCGAACGGTCTCTCTTCCTCATCTCGTCGAGCAGGGTCCGTCTTCGTTCAAAGTCCACCGGGCGCCGGTTGTCCGGATCCACCAGGCTGAAGTCCCAGAGGTCGGTCCCCTGGTAGAGGTCCGGCACGCCGGGCAGGGTGAGCTTGAGAAGCACCTGCGAGAGGGAGTTGATCAATCCGAGGCGCGAGACCCTGCGGCAGAAGGGAAGAAAGGTCCTGAGAAACGTCCCGTCCTCTCCCTGTTCCACCAGGGATTCGAAGAATGAGACAAAGGCTTCCTCGTATGCCGAGTCCGGCTCGATCCAGGCGGTGTGGACCTTGGCCTCGCGCACGGCCTTGATCAGGTAGGCGTGAATCCGCTCGCGAAACTCCGGGATCTCCTCATCGTGGAGCGGCCAGGCGCCGAGGAGCGTCTGGTAGAGAAAGTACTCGTCGTTGGCGTCCGGGGCCGGCTCGCCGTGGACGCGTGTCTTGAAGCGGCGGTTGGCCGCGCTCCAGACCTTGACCAGGCCCGCCCACTCCCCGGCCAGCTCCGAGAGCACGTTCAGGCGGGCGCGCACGTCCTCCCCCCGCTTGTTGTCGTGGGTGGCCGTGGCGTTCATGGCATGGGGCCACTTTCTGAAGCGCGTGCGAATGAACCGGTGAAAAGAGGAGGGGGAGCGGCCGATGCGCTCCAGGTCGCCACCCACCTCGTTGACCGATAGGAAGCGGTTGTACACGTACAGGGACGTGTCCTCGAAGCCCTTGGCCATGAGGGGACCGGTGACCTGCTGGAACTTCCGGACGAAGTGCAGCAGGTGGGCCCGTTTCTCCTCGGGCATGCGGTCCCGGTTGCGGAGCAGGAGAAAGGTCTCCAGGAACCCGAACTCCCCGTCGAGATCGGGACGGCCCTCCCTCGCGCGGCTCAGGGCGTGCTCCACAAAGGAACGGTCCGCCGGGTCGTGTCCTTCCTCCCGGGCGTAGGTCCGGTAGACCGGAAACCGGGCCAGCACCTCGATCAGGGCGGCCTTGAGCCCGTGCATGGTGATGTCCCGGGCGAAGCGATCCTCGGCCGCCAGGCTCTTCAGTGTCCGGGCCAGGTTGTCGACCTCGCCGGCCATTTCCCGCTGGATGATGAGCCGCTTCTTCTCCACCACCAGGGTCCCGGCTTCTCCGGCCCGGCCGGTGAGCCGGCGGTAGGTTCGGGTCAGCCCCTTTCGGTGCCGGGAGGAGCAGAGAAGCTCGTTGACCCGGTTGAGAAAGTCGTACCCGGTGGTCCCGTGGACCGGAAAGGCGTCGGGAAGGGCCTCGTCGGACTGGAGGATCTTTTCCACCAGAAGATAGCTCCCGTTCATCCGCTCCTGCAGGGCCTCCAGGTAGGCGAGCGGATCGTAGAACCCGTCGATGTGGTCGATTCGAAGCCCGGAGATTTTGCCCTGGTCCAGCCAGCGGAGCACCAGGCCGTGGGTGAGGTCGAACACGCGGCGGTCCTCCTGGCGGAGGCAGATGAGCTCGTTGACGTTGAAAAATCTCCGGTAGTTGATCTCCTCGGTGGCCACCTTCCAGAAGGACAGCCGAAAGTGCTGCTTCAGGAGCAGGGCTTCCAGCCGGTCAAAGGATTCCGGCCGTCCGGGCTCGCCGTTGAATGCCAGAAGGTTGGCGTCCACGAAGGAACGAAATGCATCTTCACCGCGGTACAGGGTCCAGAGGGACCGTTTGACGAACCGGGCCTGGGTTGTGCGCTCCTCCGGGTCCTCGAGCGAGTCGAGCGTCCGCAGCACGTACAGGATGCCGAGGAGCTGGATCCAGACGGGGTGATCCTCGCCCAGGTCCCGCTTCAGGCGGCCCAGCTCGTGAGAGAACACGTCCGTATAGGAGGACAGGGCCACGGGAAAGGCGTGCTCGTAGTAGTGGAGGGTGAGCCCTCGGGGCTCGTAGCGAAGGGTGATCTCCCCGTCCTCCAGGGTCCGCCCGGACAGGGACCCGAGGAAAGGGGCCAGAACACGTCCGTTCATGGATTCATAGGGATGGTCCCACTCGATGTCGAAAAATTCACGATAAGCTGAGCCCGGACCGTGCTCGAGCACGTCCATGAGCATGGGGTTGTTTCCGTGAAACGCCATGTGATTGGCCACCATGTCCTGGAGCCAGCCCATCTTCTTCTTCCGGATGCGGTCGAAAAGGACCTCCAGATCTTCCTCCGTCCCCAGCTCGGGGTTCACGCGGTTCAGGTCCACGGCGTCATACCCGTGGGTGCTGCCCTCCCGGGCCTGGAACACCGGGGACGCGTAGACATGGGAGACGCCCAGCTGCGCGAGGTAGTCGACGATCTCCAGGGCGTCGTTGAACCGAAACCCGGAGTGGAACTGGAGCCGGTATGTGGCGCGGGGGATGGTCATGGCATGCCTCACAGGGGCTGGAAGTGGAACAGATTCTCGGCCAGATGGCGGTACTGCACCGCGGCCTCGTCCGCGTCCCGGTCGCCGTCTTCGGCCCGCTCGGTAAGCCCGGGGTAGACGTCCCGGGTGAGCACCCAGCCGATGTTCTGCACCGCGAACAGGTTGACGTCGAAGGGAAGCCGCTGGATGATATCAGCC
>JAIPEI010000092.1 GCA_021737245.1 Deltaproteobacteria bacterium
AGCCATGAGCGAGCGCATCCGGATCTACGGAAAGGCGGGGTGACCCTACACCGACCGGGCCCGTGGGGCCTACAAGGACTATGACTACTTCGACGTGAAGAAGGACCGGAAACGGTTGGAGGAGATGCTGGCCCTGTCCAAGGGCAAGCGCCAGGTGCCGGTCATCGTGGAAGGAGACAAGGTGTCCGTCGGGTACGGCGGCTCGTGGGGGGTCTGACCCCGTGGGCCGGTCCGGCCCCCGAGCAAAGGAAGGCGCGCTTCGGATGAGCGCGGCTTCCTCGTCGAAAGCCCCTGCGGCGGCATGTAACATGCCGCCCTATACGCCGCTCGAGGGGTATTTTCACGGTAGATCCATGGCTTGAAGCAAGCCGGGTTCAAAGAGGATTACCGGAAGACGATTTCGTCCCCTTCCACATCCACGGTCACCTGGTCCCCCTCCTGCACGGTGCCTTCCAGGATCTTCATGGCGAGCGGGTCCTGGATCATGTGCTGGATGGTGCGCTTGAGAGGCCGCGCTCCGTAGACCGGGTCGAATCCCGTCCTGGCCATCAGATCCTTGGCCTCGTCCGTGAGAGAAAGGGTGATCTTGCTGTCGGCCAGTCTCCGTTCCAGCTGGGCCACCTGGATGTCGACGATCTTCTTGATCTCCTCGGTGCCGAGGGCGTTGAAGATGATGACGTCGTCGATCCGGTTGAGGAACTCCGGCCGGAACGTGCTCCGCAGGGCGTCCATGACGCGCTTTTCCACCTCGTCCCCGTCCCGCTCGCCCGCCTCCTGGATCCACTGGCTTCCCACGTTGGAGGTCATGATGAGCACCGTGTTCTTGAAATCCACGGTGCGGCCCTTTCCGTCCGTCATGCGCCCGTCGTCCAGAATCTGGAGCAGCGCGTTGAACACGTCGGGGTGCGCCTTCTCGATCTCATCGAAGAGGACCACCGAGTAAGGGTGTCGTCGCACCGCCTCGGTGAGGTAGCCGCCCTCCTCGTACCCCACGTATCCGGGGGGCGCCCCGATGAGCCGGGCCACGGAATGGCGTTCCATGTACTCGGACATGTCGATGCGGACCATGAACTGCTCGTCGTCGAACAGAAACTGGGCCAGGGCCCTGGCCAGCTCGGTCTTGCCCACACCGGTGGGTCCCATGAAGATGAAGGAACCCACGGGCCGGTTCGGATCCTGGAGCCCGGAACGGGCGCGCCGAACGGCATTGGAAACCGCCACGATCCCCTGCTCCTGGCCGATCACGCGCTGGGAGAGCCTCTCCTCCATCTTGATGAGCTTTTCCCGTTCCCCCTCCATGAGCCGGGCCACGGGAATCCCGGTCCACTTGGCCACGGTGGCTGCAATGTCCTCGGCGTCCACCTCCTCCTTGAGCATCTTGTGCTCGCCCTGGAGCTCCCCGAGCCTGGCGTTCTCCTCCTCCAGCTGCTTTTCCAGCTCGATCAGGGTGCCGTACTTGAGCTCCGCGGCCCGGGAGAGGTCGCCCTGGCGCTCGGCCATCTGGGCCTCGGCCCTGGTGGACTCCAGCTTCTCCTTGACCTCCCGGATCCGCATGATGGCGCCCTTCTCCTGCTCCCAGTGGGCGTTCATCTCGGCCGTCTCTTCCTTCAGGTCCTTCAGCTCCTGCTCCAGCTTGGAGAGCCGCTCCTTGGAGGCCTTGTCCTTCTCCTTTTTCAACGCCTCCTTCTCGATCTCGAGCTGGGTGATCTTGCGCTGGACGTTGTCGATCTCCGCCGGCATGCTGTCGATCTCGATGCGCAGCCTGGATGTGGCCTCGTCGATGAGATCGATCGCCTTGTCCGGAAGGAACCGGTCCGTGATGTAGCGGTGGCTGAGGGTCGCTGCGGCCACCAGGGCCGAGTCCTGGATCCTGACTCCGTGGTGGACCTCGTACTTCTCCTTGAGCCCGCGCAGGATGGAGATGGTGTCCTCCACCGTAGGCTGCTCGATCATGACCGGCTGGAACCGGCGCTCGAGCGCGGCGTCCTTCTCGATGTACTTGCGGTACTCCTTGATGGTGGTGGCGCCGACGCAGCGAAGCTCGCCCCGGGCCAGGGCCGGCTTGAGCATGTTCGACGCATCCACCGAGCCTTCGGCCGCTCCCGCCCCGACCATGGTGTGCAGCTCGTCGATGAACAGGATGATCTGCCCCTCGGCCTCGGTGACCTCCTTGAGGACCGCCTTGAGACGGTCTTCGAACTCACCGCGGTACTTGGCGCCTGCGATCAGCGATCCCATGTCCAGGGCCACGACCCGCTTCTCCTTGAGGGTCTCCGGAATGTCCCCGTGCACGATCCGCTGAGCCAGGCCTTCCACGATGGCGGTCTTTCCGACGCCCGGCTCGCCGATGAGCACCGGGTTGTTCTTGGTCCTCCTGGACAGGACCTGGATGACCCGCCGGATCTCCTCGTCCCGCCCGATCACCGGGTCGAGCTTCTCCTTGGAGGCCATGTCGGTGAGGTCCTTGGCGAAGCGCTCCAGGGCCTGGTACTTGTCCTCCGGGTTCGGGTCGGTGATCCGCTGTCCCCCCCGGACATCCTTCATGGCCTGGAGGACGGTGTCGCGCGTAACGCCCTCGCCGGCGAGGATGCGAGCGGCCTCCCCCCCCTGATCCTGCGCAATGGCCAGCAGGACGTGCTCCAGGCTCACGTACTCGTCCTTGAGGTGCTCGGCCTCGCGGAAGGCGGTGTCCAGAACGGCCTTTCCCCGGTTCGACAGGTAGGACTGGCCCACCCCGCCCCCGGACACGCTGGGGAGCCGCTGAAGTGCCTGGTCGAAGGCCTGCACCAGCCGTTCCCGGTTTGCACCGATCTTTCCAAGAATCGGGGGAATCACGCCTTCCCTCTGATCCAGAGCCACCCTTGCGAGGTGCTCCGGTTCGATCTGCTGATGTCCGAACCGTTCGGCCAGCTGCTGGGCCTCCTGCAGGGCCTCCTGGGATTTCAGCGTGAACTTGTCTAAGCGCATGGGTCTCTTACCTCCTCGTTTCTATTTTCCGCCCCGTCCGGGCCGTTGCGTCATGGGGCCTGCGTTCCTGCTCTTTGCCTCCGAAACGGGCCGATCCCTGCACTGCCGGATCGGGGTCTCAAAAGCCCCGTCCATGGGACGATTGGATCATGGTTTGGATCTTCTCCGCCACGTACTGTTCAAAAGTAAGGTTGCCTTTCCTTTTGTCAAGGACGGTTTGCCTATCTGACTTTCATTTCTCAATCAATAAATCATGGGACCATGAAACGAGCATATGAATCTCTAAAACGACCCGGTTTTCCTGTTCCCCCTCAGGAGATGCCCCCCGGCCCCGGCCCGTCTCAACAGGGTGGACAGCTCCCGTGCATCCCTGTAAAATGGCGGGAACATACAAACCCCCTGCCCTGGAGGACTACATGAACCAAAAACGCCGCGGAATCCGTTTCGGAGTCGTCGCGGTCGAGCGGGGATTTATCACCCCGGAGCAGTTCGTGGCGGCCCTTCAGGTCCAGGTGGAAGAGAACCTCAACCGCTCCGGGCACCGGCTCATCGGCATGATTCTGCTGGAGCAGGGTCTGCTCACGCTCGACCAGATCGATGAAATCCTGTCCGAGCTGGGCTGATGACCGGGCTTCCACTGCGGATGCCGCCGGCAAAGGATGGAGCGGGCCGTGGCCGCGCTCGGACGGGACGAGATCCTCGATCCGGCAAGTGAAATGAAAGGAGCGTTGATATGATGCGAGTTCTGCGGAGAGCCCTGCCGGTTCGGACTCCAGGAGCTGGAACGGTCGGCCGGGACGCTTCACTGATCGCCCGCACCCGCACCGGATCGGGCCTGCGCAGGGATCAGGGGAACTCCGGACGTGCCTTGCGGGTCCGGACCCTCCTCGCGCTCTGCCTCCTCACGACCCTGTTCTTCTGCATCGACGGTTCTGCGGGCCGGGCATACGCGGTTCCCGAGCTCCTGGTCGACATCATCGCCTCCCACAATCTCGCCCTCCGGCAGACAAGCCTGGAGGAGGAATCGTATCGAGGCGAGGAAGGCGTCCTTCGCATCAGGCCGGAGGTCGGTCGGGAGCTCGGACTGAAGGTGTCCATGGGAGAGACTTACCTGCGGGCCGTATCACTTCACGAGCAGGCGGAGAAGGACCTCAAGCGGGCGAAACAGGCCATGGCGTCCCGGAGAGAATCCCAGCCGGGGGAGCACGCCGGCACCATCGTGGAGGCCTTTCTCTCCCACAAGGAAAAGACCCTGGAGGCCAACGCCCTGCTGCGGGACTACAGCCGATCCCTGTCACCCGAGGTCGATGAACGCCTCGACCGGCGGCTCTGCCGGGATCTCATGATCCGGCTTCTGGGAGACAGCCTCAGGGGGGCCGAAGGCCGGCTCAGGGACGCGCTCGGCTGCTTTGTGAACACCTGCGGGGGCATTCCGACCCCGGGCATCACGACGGAGAACGTACGTTTCGTCAACACCGTGTTTCGGGAGTTCGTGGAGCGGGCCCCCGAAGGGCTTCGGGCGCAGTACGATCTGGACCGCCTCGATCCAAACCGGGTATCGAACCTCCCCCCGGGATGGAAGGAGGCGGTGGGGGCACGGGCCGCACGAATCGCGGGGTTGGTGGAAGGCGCCTTTCACAAGCTCGGCCGTGACGGGTCGGTCCAGGTAGACCCCCTGCTCTTTCTCGCCCTGATCCGACGGGAATCCCAGTTCGATTCCAAGGCCGTTTCCCACGTGGGCGCGGCGGGCCTGACCCAGATCATGCCCGGAACGGCCGAGGCGATGGGCATGGAAAACGTCTACCATCCCGACTACTTCGAGCAGGCGTTCTCCATCCTTCGTGAAGAGCGGGAGGCGAGAAAAGAGGCCATGGCGGCCCTGTTCGCCATCACCCCGGAGAACGGGGTCCGGATGGCGGCCAAGGCCCGGGACCAAATGCAGAAATCGCTCCGGCTGAAGCAGGAGAAGGACCGGCTCTTTTCAAAGTACAGGCGGGAGCTCCGGGAACGCTCCTCCGACCCCCGGCTTCACCCCGAAAAGGCGGTGGAGTACGGGCTGGCCTACTTCAACGGGCTCCTGCGGGACCAGGAGGGCGACATTAGCCTCGCACTGGCCTCCTACAATGCGGGGCCGCACCGCGTGCGGCAGTACAGCGGCATCCCCCCTTACGGGGAGACCGTGCGGTTTCGAAACAGCGTCCTGCAGTTTTACCGCGAGTACCTCATGAAGCTCGACGACACCTGACCGGTCATGGATTGTCCCGCGGGGCGTGTTGATACTCCTCCGCCCAGCGGAGCCAGATCTTCTTCCGGTTCTGAAACTTGTGCATAACACGGTCCAGGTGGTTGCTCAGCTCCAGGTCGAAGACCCTCCTGCGGGAGAATGCCAGGATCTCCCGCTCGAGACGCTCCCATTCCGGCATCCTGTCCGCCTCCCCGAGCCGGTACTTCTGGAACTCCAGGTGCATCGTTTCGATGCGCCGCTCGAACCCCAGGACGGCGTCGCGGATCTCGCGGTTCTCCTTGGATATCAACACGGCCTCTCCATCCCTGTATTGCGCCTGGAAGTCGAATCGCCGGGACCATTATTAGGTGATTCCATACGGTCTTTCAACGGAAAATCCCCTCCGGTCTTATGGCGCTTGACATTTGGCCACCCTCGTGAAAAATCTCAGGGCAAGGCGACACCATTGTTCATCCGTGCTCAATCAATGGAGGCTACATGGCGCAGAACGTTCTCCTGCAGTCGGATTTCAAGGACCTCGGGCTCGTCAAGCGGGGCAAGGTCCGGGACGTCTACGATCTCGGCGACAAGCTGCTCATCGTGGCGAGCGACCGGATGTCCGCGTTCGATGTGGTCATGGACGATCCGATCCCTGACAAAGGCCGGATTCTGACCATGATCTCCACCTTCTGGTTCCAGCAGGTCCGGCCGGTGGTCGAGAACCACATTGTGTCCACCGACCCGGCCGAGTATCCCGAGCCCTGCTCCAGGTACCGGGAGGTCCTGGAAGGCCGGAGCATGCTCGTGCAAAAGACCGACCCCCTGCCCGTGGAGTGCATTGTCCGCGGGTACATTTCCGGTTCCGGGTGGAAGGAGTACCGGGAAAGAGGCACGATCTGCGACATCCCCCTGCCCGCCGGGCTCCAGGAATCCGACAGGCTTCCGGAACCCATCTTCACCCCGTCCACCAAGGCGGAGTCCGGGACCCACGATGAGAACATCTCCTTCGACAAGGCGGCCGCCCTGCTCGGACGGGAAACCGCCGAGGCCGTCCGGGAGCTGAGCCTGAAGATCTATGCCCACGGCCGGGACTACGCTGCCGGGAAAGGGATCATCATCGCGGACACGAAGTTCGAGTTCGGCCGCGTCGGGGATCGCATCATCCTGATCGATGAGCTGCTCACGCCCGACTCGTCCCGGTTCTGGCCCATGGATGCATACCGGCCCGGGGGCGCTCAGAAGAGCTTCGACAAGCAGTTCCTTCGCGACTACCTGGAAGGGCTGGACTGGCCGAAAACGCCTCCGCCTCCCAGGCTGCCCGGGGAGATCATCCGGAAGACACGGGAGAAGTATCTGGAAGCCCTGGAGCGACTCACCGGAAAAGGGCTGGATTGATTCATGAAACCCGTGATCTGCTTCATCGACGACTCCGACTTCGAGCATGACCTGGTCCGCCGGGAGATCGCCCCCCAGGCGGAGGAGGACTCCTTTGTCCAGGCGTACACGTTCGAGGAGGCGGAAGAGCGGTTGGATTCGACCGTGCCGTCCCTGTTCCTGCTCGATCTGTGGGGACAGGATCCCGACGTTCCCGAACCGGTGATCACGCCGCAGGAAAGCCTGGTGAAAAGGGCGGCCTCCATTCCGGACCTCGACTCGGTTTATCAGGGGCTCGACACCTTCCCCGGCGACCGCCACAACGAGTATCTCAAGCGGCTGTTTCGCATCGTGGACGGCTGGCGGAACCTGTTCGAAGCGGCCTGCGCCGGGGTGGGTCAGAACCGCCGATACGGGATCAGGAATCTCGCCTCAGCCAGAGAACGATACCCCGGCGTCCCGGCGGTCTTCTACACCCGAAAGTCTCTGATCAGCGATGCCGTGGCCATGTTTCGGGCCGGATGCGACGGCCTTTTCATCAAGCCGACCGGTCTGGACGACGAGGAAACCCGGCGGCTGACCCGAGCTTACGCCCCCGAGCTCCTCGAAGCGTTGCATCGCCTCATGGCGTCCCGGCCCGGGGCTTGAGGCCTCGAGCGGTCCCCTCCGTACACCGGCGATAATCCTCCCCCCGCAGATCTCGAAAAAATCTCAAATGCCCTCCGGTTGACAAAGACTTACCCGATGCTTAACGTAACCTCCGATTGGACACCGGAAGGGGAAAGAGACCATTCCGGTCGTAATCGACGAAAAACCTGAACCGAACGATTTCGGAATGATGGCATATGAACGAAGAGCACGTCAAAGACGGACAGGGGAACGAGGAGCCCGTGGGTGACGAGGAAAAGGACCTCGAGGGCGCTTCCGAAGGCCTCCCGCAGGAGGATCCGGATCTGGAGGAGCTCTCCAGGGAGGCGTTGATCGAGCACGTCCAGGCGCTTCGCAAGAGCAGGGATGAGATCTCCGACCGCCACCTCCGCACTCAGGCGGAGATGGAGAACATGAAAAAGCGTCACCGGAAGGAAATAAAAGACTGGCAGCGGTTCGCCAACGAGAAGCTCATCAAGGAGATCCTGCCGGTCATGGACAACCTGGAAATGGCCATCGGCCACACCGGCGAGGAGAACGCACTGGAAGCCCTGCGGGAGGGCGTGGAGCTGACGCTCAAGGGCTTGCGCGAGGCGCTCGGCCGGGCCGGCGTCCAGAAGGTCGAGACCGAGGGAGAGGATTTCGATCCCAACTACCATGAAGCGATCTCCGTCCAGGAAGACCCGAACCGGGCCGCCGGTACAGTCCTGCATGAGCTTCAAAAGGGATACGTGCTGAACAGCCGTTTGATTCGTCCGGCACTGGTTATTGTCAACCAGGGGACATCAGGAGAGGGGAAGGGCCCTTCCACCGACGAAGCCTTTGATTCGGAAAATAAATAAATTCGGGATAGGACAAGAGGAGGACAAAGATGGGCAAGACGATTGGTATTGATCTCGGTACGACGAACTCGTGTGTGGCCGTCATGGAGGGAGGGGATCCCGTGGTGATCGCCAATGCGGAAGGGAGCCGGACCACCCCTTCCATGGTGGCTTTCAACGACAAGGGAGAACGTCTTGTCGGGCAGATCGCAAAGCGCCAGGCCATCACGAACCCGGACAACACGGTGTTCGCAGTCAAACGCCTGATCGGACGCAAGTTCGAATCTAATGAGGTCCAGCGGGACATCAAGATCGTGCCGTACAAGCTCGTGAAGGCGGACAACGGAGATGCGCACATCGAGATCCGGGGCAAGAGCTACAGCCCGGCGGAGATCTCCTCCATGATCCTCCAGAAGATGAAGCAGACAGCGGAGGATTACCTGGGCGAGGAGGTCACCGAGGCGGTGATCACGGTCCCGGCTTACTTCAACGACAGCCAGCGGCAGGCCACCAAGGACGCCGGCAAGATCGCGGGACTCAAGGTAGAGCGCATCATCAACGAGCCCACTGCGGCCTCCCTGGCCTACGGCCTCGACAAGAAGGGCGACAAAAAGATCGCGGTGTTCGATCTCGGCGGCGGCACCTTCGACATCTCCATCCTGGAGATCGGTGACGGCGTCTTCGAGGTCAAGTCGACCCACGGCGACACCCACCTGGGTGGAGAGGACTTCGATCTTCGCATCGTGGACTACCTGGCGGACGAGTTCAACAAGGATCAGGGCATCGACCTGCGAAACGACAAGATGGCCCTCCAGAGGCTCAAGGAGGCGGCCGAGAAGGCCAAGATGGAGCTCTCAGGGTCCCAGGAGACCGATGTAAACCTGCCCTTCATCACGGCGGAGTCCAGCGGCCCCAAGCACATGAACATCAAGCTGTCCCGTTCCAAAATGGAGAGCCTCGTGGGCGCCCTGGTCGACCAGGTCACCGAGCCCTGCAAGGTGGCGCTCAAGGACTCCGGCATCAAGCCCGCGGACATCGACGAGGTCATCCTCGTCGGAGGCATGACCCGGATGCCCAAGGTCCAGCAGAAGGTCAAGGAGATCTTCGGAAAGGAGCCCACCAAGGGCGTCAACCCGGACGAGGTCGTGGCCATCGGCGCCGCGATCCAGGCCGGTGTGCTCAAGGGAGATGTCAAGGATGTGCTGCTGCTGGACGTAACGCCCCTCTCTCTCGGGATCGAGACGCTGGGCGGCGTGTTCACCAAGCTCATCGAGAAGAACACGACCATCCCCACGAAGAAGAGCCAGATCTTTTCCACCGCTGCGGACAACCAACCGGCCGTGGAGATTCACGTCCTTCAGGGGGAGCGCGAGATGGCCGCGCACAACAAGACCCTGGGCCGGTTCCAGCTGGTGGGGATTCCCCCTGCTCCCCGGGGCGTGCCCCAGATCGAGGTCACCTTCGACATCGACGCCAACGGTATCGTGAACGTGTCGGCCAAGGACCAGGGTACCGGCAAGGAGCAGTCCATCAAGATCACGGCCTCCAGCGGCCTGAGCGAAGAGGAGATCGACCAGCTCGTCAAGGATGCCGAGCAGCACGCCGATGAGGACAGGAAGCACAAGGAGCTGGTGGAAGCCAAGAACATGGCGGACTCCCTGATCTACTCCACGGAGAAGTCCATCGGCGAGGTAGGCGAAAAGCTGGACGCGGACACCAAGGGAAGCATCAACACGGCCATTGAAAACCTCAAGAAGGCCATGGAAGGCGACGATACCGCAGATATCAAGCAGAAAACCGAAGAGCTGACCCAGGCCTCCCACAAGCTGGCCGAGGCCGTGTACTCCCAGGCCTCCCAGCAGCAGGGCGGCGCCGGGGAAGGGGCCGAGCCCGGCGGAGAGGCCGGCGGCGGAGCCTCGGGTGAGGACGAGGACGTGGTGGATGCGGACTTCGAGGAAGTGAAGAAGTGATCTCCGACATGCACCGGCACTACCTTCGGGCTATCCCCGCCATTGCGGCGGGGATACCCCTTTTGCTTCTCTCTGCAGGCTGTCAACCCAAGCTTCCGCCGGAAAAGCCGGCCCCCGAAGCAAAGGCCCCGGCGGAAGAACGGTTCGAGCAGGCCCTCCAGTACGAGCGCCTGGGGGAGCTGGAGAGGGCCTATGAAGCCTATGCAGACTATGTTCGGACCCACCCGGGCGATGAAGGGGCCCGCCGCGCTCTCTACAGAATGGCTGAAATCCGCTATGGAGACCGGCGGTTCGAGGAGTCCC
>JAIPEI010000093.1 GCA_021737245.1 Deltaproteobacteria bacterium
GGAGCAACCCGATGGACGCCGTGGCGATTCTGGACCTTTCCCGGGCGACCTTTCGCAAGATGGTGCAGAACCTGGTCTGGGCCACAGGTTACAACGCCTTCGCGATTCCCCTGGCCGCCGGCGTCCTCTATGGATACGGAATTCTCCTGTCGCCGGCCATGGGCGCCGTATTGATGTCGCTCAGCACGGTGATTGTGGCTGTCAATGCCCGATTTCTGAAAGTCACGAAATAACATGGCTGGAAATCAGACAGCGCATGAATAGGTACCTTCCATCTCGATTCGATGGCTCGTATGACCACAGTTGGAATCTCCAGAGTCTTTTCATTGCGGCCGCAACGACGGCGATCGTTATGAGGCACCGAAGAGCTGAAAAGCTTTTTGATACGTGGGTCAAGGAAGGAGAATGAGGCAATGGAACTGATGGTTGAGTTCAAGAAGACGGGAAATCCCCTGGAGTGGGAGGATCGACTCGACAACATCCTGGAGCCCATCAATAGGGGACCAATCCCATGAGTTCAAAGAGGATTCTAACATTGCTGGGCTCTTCCATTGTCGTTTCATGCCTCCTCACGGGCTTGGTTTTGGCCGCCAACCACTCCTATCATTGCACCGTGGGGATCGAGGGGAATGTCCTGGCCGAGGTGGAGATGCAGCTTTCGGAAGACGGCTCCGCCCTTCTCTACACGCTGGAGGTGTACCGGATCAGGGATATCACCATGGCCCACCTCCACCTTGGAAAACCCGGAGCCCTGGGCACGCCTGTGGTGTGGCTGTACCCTCCTTCTCCGCCGCCCAGACTCATACCCGGCCCTTTCGAAGGTGTGCTTGCCCGGGGAAAAATTACTGAAAACGAGCTCATCGGGCCCTTGCGGGGGAGGCCGCTTTCCTCGCTGATCGAGGAAATACAAGCGGGAAATGTCTACGTCAACATCCATACGCGGGATCACGCCGGAGGCGATATTTGCGGACCCGTTGTCCTGGTGGATCAATGAAGTTCATCCGCCTCAAAACAAACCCCGGAGATCCCGGCGCTTACATAAGGAGCCTCGTGAGATCCATGCCTCCTTGGGCATTGCTTTTGTGTTCCGTCCTCCTGATCGCCGTCGTCTCCTGTTCAGCTCCCTCCAGGCGGACCATCGCTCCGGCTGGGATGGTCAAGGGGGCCGAGCCTGTGGGCATGGAGACCTGCGCCGGATGCCATGAAGAAGAGGCCCGGGAATTCGAGAATTCGTCTCACGGACGGTACTTCATCCCGGGGGAAGAGGGAGAAGAAGTGATGGCGTGCGAGGCGTGCCACGGGCAGGGAAGCCTCCATCTGGAGGTAGGTGGAGGCGTAGGACAATACATCATCAACCCCTCCAGGAACCCGGAGCCCTGTTTGCAGTGCCATGCCCAGACCCGGGTCGCCTTCAACCTGGAATACCATCATCCGGTGAGAGAGGAGCGGTTGACCTGCACGAACTGTCACGATCCACACGGGGACATCTATTTGGCCCGGGGAATGAGGATGGGGCGGGAGAACGCGGTCTGCATGCAGTGCCATAGGGAGCAGACCAGGCCCCGGGTCTTCGTCCATGAGGCCCTCAGGGAGGGTTGCACCGTTTGCCACAGACCCCATGGTTCCATCAACGACAAGCTGCTGAAGGAGAACGACAACAATCTGTGCCTCAAATGCCATGCTCAGCTTTCCACGCCTGGAACGGTCCTGATCGGTGACTTTTCCCACACCACCCGTCTGGCCGAGGGATCCTGCTGGAGCGCCGGATGCCATACGGCGATCCACGGCTCGGACATCAACCCCCATTTGAGGTATTGAGATGAACTCCAGGGTCGCACAGGCCGTCATCCTTTGTTTTCAAGCCTGGATATTCATCGTTGGTCCCGCCCTTGCTCAAGAGAATCAAGAGGACCCTTCCCTGAAACTGGAGCCGGCCCCGGTGCTGGAGTACCGGACGGTGGACGGGGATGAAGACAAGTTCCGGGAAGACTGGTGGATGCGGGAAGGCTGGGCCGGAGGCCTGGAGCGCTTTTCCCTGGAGAAGAGAACCCGGGGGGACTGGCTCTTTCAGATGGGCGGGCGGGTGATCGTTCCGGAAGAGGATTATGAGTTCAATCTCGAGTTCGGGAAAGAAGACGTGGGCTTCCTTCGCACCCGGTATAGCGAGTATCGCAAGTATTTCGACGACACAGGCGGATTTTTCCCGTCTTTCTCCCCCACCTCCTTCGATTTGGACAGAGACCTTCACCTGGACATCGGGGACTTTATCCTGGAGGCCGGAATGACCCTCCCGGACCTGCCCAGGGTGGTTGTGGGCTACGAACATAGGTTCAAGGAAGGAGAGAAATCCCTGTTGGAGTGGGGCGGCGTGACAGGGGGCGCGTTTACCCGCCATATCTTTCCATCGTTCAAGGAGATGGATGAAGAGTTGGACATCGTCCGTGTAGAGGTGTCCCACTCGGTGAGCAGGGTGAACATGTACGACCGGCTGCACTATGAAAAATTCCAGTCGGAGACACGGAGGTTCGAAGAAACGCAAGACCTGGGCTCCGGGGCCTCAGAGGGCGTGGAGGTTGCCGAGAGCTACGAGCATGACGCCCTGGTCAACACCCTGCACCTGGAAAGCCAACTCACGGAAACCGTCTACCTATCCCTGGGCTGGCTCCTGAACGACCTGGAAGGGGAAGGCAGCTTCGACATGATGACCGTACCTTTCGGCCCCGAGCCTTTTGACAAGAACTGGCAGGCCGACTCCATCGTGCTGGATCAGGAAAGCCACGTGCTGAATCTGAATGCGAGGGCCGGTCCTTACAGAAACGTAAGCGTCCATGGCGGGATTCAGGCGGACTTCACGGAAACCGAGGGGGAGACCAGGGCTGTGCTCACGGAGACCCTTCCCGGGGTCGGGCCGGCTTCCCCCGAGGCGCGGATCATCAGCAGCACGGATCAGGACGGACTCGAGGAAACCCTGGGCCTGCGGTACTCGGGGATTCCCAATACGTCCCTGTTTGCCGAAGGTCGGTGGACCCAGAAGGGTATCGACCTTCTTGAAAGGGAGAAGGAGGATGCCGTCGTCGCCTTTGAACGCCTCACGGACACGGAGGTGGACCGAAGCCGGTACACCTTAGGCTTCAGCACGTCGCCGGTCCGCCGCCTGACCTTTTCGGGGCACTACCGGCGGGGGACCCGCGAGAGCGATTACAACCACATCCTGGATACCGAACCCGGCTATTCGGCCTTTATCAACGCGCAGGAGCTCAGGACAACCGAGATCGACGCCAAAGCGACCGCCAGGGTGACCTCGGCCGTTAAGGCATCCTTTCAATATCAGTTTGTTTCGACCGAGATCGATACCTTTTTCCAGACCGACCCGCCCGCCGCCGTGGAATCAGGCGATTACACGGCCGACGTCTACTCCCTCAGCGTCACGGCAACGCCCCTGGCAAGGTTGTATCTGACGGGTCTCTTCTCTTACCGGGACATTGAATCGGAAAGCTTCGACAATGGTGTCCCCGCCCTCGGCGCCTATGAAGCCGACGTCTACACCTTCATCGGCACCGCAGGCTGGGCCGTTGGAGAAAAGACCGACCTCAAGCTCCAGTACCTCTACAACCGATCCGATCACTTCACCGGTAATCCCGAGGACGGCCTGGTCCTGGGAAGGGACAACGTGAGGCACGGGCTCTCCCTGGACTGCTCCCGGCGGTTGACGGAAAAGATGAAGGCTCGGTTCCGGTACGGCTTCTTCAAGAATGATGAGAGGGGCGGCGGTACGGCGGAAGACTACGAGGCCCACCTCATGGTCATAGGGCTGGAATACAACTTTTGAGGACCGAAATCCGAGAACCTTTTCACTTCTTACATCATGTTTTATGAAAGGAGAAAAGTTATGCAGAAAGCATCAGGCATGATCCTTGCGATTATTATAATGGTTTTTTTCTGTGTTCCCTTTGTATATGCAGAATCAGATAAGCTGGAACAATGCGAAAAAATCATCAACCAAATGCTATACTACAATGAACATATTGATCATAAAATCAAAGCTGCCGAATTGGATGCAGAACAAAAGTACAGCGATTATGAGGATATCCGGTGCCTGGCAAGGCACGGGGAGGTCGAAGCAGCCTTCTACTGGGATAATCGCAGCCGTCTCATCAAGGAAATGCTTCAACAAGACCTGAAGCCGGAAGACCACAAGGTCCACTTGTACCTGATCCAGGCATTTCACAAAGCCCATCCGGAAGCACAGGATATGTGCAAGTAAGAGGCTGGAGCGGGAAGGGGGCTTCCGGAGGCGATTCCGCGGGTCCCTTCCGGCTCATTTCACAAAGCGGCGCGCGTCCTTGGACCAGGGGAAATCGGGATCGAGCTCCAGGGCCTTGGCCATGTATTCCCTGGCCTTTTCATACTCCTGTACTTTGTAGTAGGCTTTCCCAAGGTGATAGTTCACAACGGCATTGTCCGGATTCCTGATGAGGCTGTCCTGAAACTCCGCAATGGCGTTCTGATAGCTCTCCTTAAGATAGTACACCCAGCCCAGGGTGTCCATCACGTTGGGGTCCTCGGGCAGCTGCTTCTTGGCGAGCCTGGCGAGCTCCAAGGCCTCGTCGAGCTTGACTTCCCGGTTGGCCAGGATCCAGGCGAGATTGTTGGCCGCCGGGGCGAAATCCGATCGCACTTCCAAGGCCTTTCGGTAAAACTCCTCCGCTGTCGCTGCGTCCTGCCGACTTTCGTAGATCGCACCCAGGGCCATGTGGGCGGGCAGGAAATCCGGCCTCTTTTCCAGCACGGACTCGTAGTGTGAGATCACTTCCTCCAGCTTCCCTTCCCGGGCCGCGACCCGGGCCAGTGCCATATAGGCGGGAATGAGGCTGGGATTCTTGCTCGCGGCGTCCTGGAACCGCTCCTTCGCGGAGGTCAGATCCCCGCGTGCCGCCAGCACGCGTCCCTGAAGGTAGGTTGCCAGCGCGATCAGGACTTGGTTTCCACCTGCTCGCTCCACCGTCCGTTCACAGAGGGCGATGGCTTCGTCGAACCGTTCTTCGTCGACGTCCAGGGACACGAGCGTCTCGAGAGCCTGCGAGTGAGACGGATCGAAGGCCAGGGCCTTTTCGAAGCTTTCGCGGGCGGTCTCCCGATCATTCTTCAGGAGGTGCACCATGCCGAGCTTGACGTGGGCGGGGGCAAACCGGGGATTCACGTCGAGCACGGCGTTGTATGAGGCGGCGGCTCCGTCCAGGTCGCCTTCGAGGACCCGGAGGCTCCCTTGGAGCATCAGTGACCGGGGATGCCCCGGAGCAATCTCCAGAGCCGCCATGATCTGCTCGCGCGCAAGGGGAACATCCCTTTTCTGCAGGTAGAACCGACCGAGCATGAACCGCGCTTCCAGGTGCCCCGGCTGAAGCTCAACGGCCTTTCGCACGTCCTGCTCCGCCATCTCCTGTCTTCCCTGGATCGCCATGCACCGGCCGCGGTAAAAGTAGGCCGGAGCGTGATTCGGGCTCTCCTTGATCAAGCGGTTGAACCGGTCGATCGCCTCCTCGAAGCGTCCGTTTTGCATATCGATCCTGGCTTTCAGGAAGGAGGCTCCGAGGTGTCCCGGATCTTTTTCGAAAACGAGATCGAGTGCGGTCTCCGCCTCCTGGACCCGATCGAAATCGAAATGCAGCTTGGCCACGGCTGCGAGGATGTCCTTGTCCTGCCCCTCCCGAATGGCGAGGGCCTGGTCCAGGGCCTTCAGGGCCGGCTCATAGGCTTTCCTTCGCGCATAGAATGCCCCGAGGTTCATCCAGGGGCCCACGGCGTCTTCCGGTGCCTCCTCGGTGGCCTCCCGGTAGGCGGCTTCCGCCTTTTCGGGCTCTTTGCGGGACTCGTGGAACCGCCCCAACAGGACAAGGCTTCGGTGCCTGGGGGGAACGACCTCAACCATCTCCTGGAGCTGCTTTTCGGCTTGCTCCCACTCCCCGCGTTTTCCGTGCACCTCGGAGAGCCCCACGTATGCCATACCCGAGCCCGCTTGCAGGGAAAGGGCTCTCCGGTAGGCGGATTCGGCCTCATCCAGACGATTCTGCTCCAGCAGGAGCCGGCCCAGTGTGAGGTGTGTTTTCACGTGATCCGGCTCCAGAGAGGTCGAGGACTGGAGGGTTTCGATGGCTTGATCCATCTCCCCTTTCTGAAGGTGTATGGCTGCTATGAGTCTCACGGCCTCGGCGTTCCCAGGCGACTTCTCCAGCACGAGCCGGGCCTTATCCCGGGCCTCCTCGGGTTTTCGTGCGAGCAGGAAGATTCGCCCCAGACTGAGCTGGGCCTCCAGGTTGTCAGGATTTATGGAAACGGCCCGGGAAAAGGCCTGGTACGCCTCGGCGCCCTTGCGCAGGCCCATGTATACCTCCCCCAGCTCTTCGTAGGCCGCGTCGTCCTCGGGGTCGATCTGCACCAAGTTACGCAGCTCGATCACCGCGCTCTTGAGCTCGCCGCTTTCAATGAACTCACGGGCCCGATCCCGGTGCTCCGATTTCTTCGACTGATACCCCGCCAGGACGGGGGAGACGGCCCCCAGGCAAATCGCCGCACCCGCCGTCAGCATCGTGAGCCTCCACCTTCCGCGCCATCGTCCTGCCACCATGTCGACCCTCCCTGAGCGGGGACAACCCCCGGGTAAGGCCATGGCTTTACAAGATTCATACCGAACACTCCCGGCTGCATTGCTTTGCCGTTATATCCAGGAATTACCTTGCGTTACGAGGCCAAACGAGCTCAACAAGACAGGGGGGGGCCTCAGATGCCTGTTAAAGTGAAGATCCGTGCCGGCAACAGGAACGGATGCGTGTAAACAGCTTCTATTTGATGGCATGTAACCACACGGGCTTCTACGCTGGTATGACGTTCAATCCGCGTTTATTCCCGGAAACGACATGGGAATAGCCTTCGTGCGGACATTCGAGTTCCTCGGACCCTCGGACGAGCCACCCCCGATCCTGAACCCACCACAGTGGTGCTCCTGGGTGCCGGTTTGATCGGTCTGGCCGGCCTGGGGCGCAGGCGGCTCGTTCGCAGGGAGAGATGATCGATCCTCGTGGCCGGTTTCTGCGGATTGCGGGCGGGATCTCTTGAAGACCTCGCCCGTCTCGTCTGTGCGCCGGCAACGGTGCAGCGTTGTACATTCCGCCAAGACCGACCTCATCCCGAACGGCGCATTCCCGTAATGGTCAAGGGCCGGCGTTCCGACCCGAGACCCCCCGCAGGATCGCTTCGGCCCGGCCGGCCGCCGGGAACTCCCTTGACAGGGTAAGGGCTTTTTTAAGGGCCTGTTCGGCCTCTTTCTCCTCCCCTGACCGATACCTTGCAAAGCCCAGGTGATAGAGAACGACCGGGTCCGTACCCAGCCGCTCGGCGGCCCGTGACAGCAGGGGCAAGCCGTCGTTGCACCTTCCCTGGAGGACGCGCACCCAACCGAGGACATCCAGCACGTAGGGATTCTCGGGAGCCAGGGAGGCCGCAGTTTCAGCCGACCGCTCGGCCGCAGCCAGCCTGCCCGGTTGCTCCGCCAGGAGCCTGGCCAGCTTCAGGTGAGAGGCCACGCTCTTCGGTTCGATCCTTGCCGCTTCCTCGTACGCTTTGACGGCCTCGTCTTTTCGATGGATCTGCAAAAGTGCATCCCCCAGGCCCAACCGGGCCGGCGCATAAGTGGGATCGATGACAGCCGCCCGCTGAAAAGTCTCCACCGCCGTTTTGCCGTCCCCGGTGTTCAGGGAAACCCGGCCGAGGCCCATGTGGCCCGCCAGGAGGTGGGGATCTCCCTTCAGAAGGGCTTCAAACGATCGGGCGGCGCTCTCGTGCTTTCTCTGGGCCACGTGAGACAGGGCCTGGTAGTAATGGGCGAACCGGTCGTGCGGGTTTGCCTCGATCAATGCCTCTCCTTTCTCCAAGGAACGGTCATACCAGCCGTTCACAAAGTAAAGCACCATGAGGTTGCGGTCCCCGGCGAAGGCCGCCTGCCGGTCTCTCTCAGGCACAGAGACGTCTTCCTCGACCGGCAGGCCCGGCACCAATGCGACGGCCCCTCTCATGGCCTCCAGATAGGCCTGTTCGTCTCCCTTGGCCAGGCACACGTGCGCGGTGAAGAAATCAACCAGTTCGGGCGGCTCCCCCCCTTGTCGGGCCAGCCTCAAGCCCTTTAGCGCCCGATCGTAATGTCCCCGCATCTGCTCGATGAGGGTTAAGGGCAGGAAGCTGCGCCCCATATCGGGGTTGAGGGCGATCACGGTCTGGAAGTGACGCTCGGCGAGATCCAGGTTCCCGAGGACCAGATAGCACATCCCCGCATAGTGGTGGGCCTCGGGCATGCCCCACTGCTGCTTGATGAACGCGCGAAGGTCCTGGATGGCCTGGTCCTTCTTCCCCAGGTTGATCCTTGCCGCCGCGCGGATGTAGAAAGCTTGGGGCACTTGCCTGTAGATACCGATGACTCGGTCCATCTCCTTTACCGCGCTCTCGTATTCCCCCAGGGAAAAAAGCTCCATGCCCCGGCTGAGGTAGGACTCCCGGACTCCGGGTGTGTAGTAGAGCAACAGTTTCACGGCCTGTTCCGCTTCTTTCTCCCGGCCGCTCACCCTGTAGATGTGGATGAGCTGCTGCCGGTAAGGCGTTACAGCGGGCAGGACGTCCAGGGCGCGTTCATAGTATTGGGCGGCTTGATCCAGCTTGTTCTTTTTGAGGAAAACCTGTCCAAGCCCGGCGAGTGCCGGCACGAACAGGGGCTTTTCCGAAACGACCCTCCGGAGGTGGGTTTCAGCGTCGTCGAGGCGGCCTTGGGCCAGGGAAAGGCTTCCCCTGTAGTAGCGGATCACCGGATCGCCCGGCCGTTTTCGGTCCGCCCTATTCAGTTCCTCTTCCGCTCCGTCATAGTCTCCCATCTGAGCCCGGAGAACGGCCTGGATGAACTCCGTGTAATAGTCGGGATCCCCGTTCTCCTGAAGAAAAACCAGATCCCGCTCGGCCAGATCCCGTTGCCCTGTCAAGGCCGACAGGGCCCCTGCGATGCCGTGAGCCTCCACGTGCTTCGGATCCAGCGAGAGCAGGGACTGCACCGGCCCGAGCGCGTCCTGCCAGTTCCCCGCCTCGAGTCGCTCGCGTGCAAGATCCAGCAGGGTGGTCTTGATGTCCACCTGGATAATCCCGGAAGCGCTGAGCTCTTCCCCCCTGCTGAGCAGGGAGTCGATGACCGTCTGGTCCGTTCCCAAGCCCAGGCAGGGTGCGGCTGCGAGTGCGATACTCAGGACGAAGAAAAATAGGCAGAAACAGGCTCTAAGGCTGATGTGCGCCGATCTTGAAACCATCGCCAATCCTTTCCCTCACGGTGTAACGATTCGCTGCCCGCGGGTGCCGTCTGTCTCCGGAAGGCATACAAAAGAAAAGCAGACGAGGTACAGCCTGCTCTTCTTTCTGTCATGGAATGCCTTTCAAACCGCTAGGTGCTCCTTTTCCTTCGCCTAAGCGCAGCCAGACCCAGCAGCCCGGTTCCCAGGAGCAGCATGGTGCCGGGCTCGGGAATGGGTGGCGGGCCATTGCCATTGCCGTTTTCAAACTGGGTGGCCGCCAGGATGTTGATGTACCAGGGCGTGGCCAGCCACTGGTTCCAGGAGGAGTACCCAGCCCAGCTGCCGTCCCCGAGCTGGTTGTTCACGAGGAACTCGCAGTAGTCTTCCCACCAGTTCCAGCCGTGGTCCGGGTTGTCCACGTCTCCGGGGTCGGCGTGCAGGTTCGTGATGGTGGTCATGTCATCCAGACCGATCGTCAGCTCGAGACCCTTGTACACGGCCCACATGGCATAGGGGTGGCCGAAGTTCCCGTCCCAGGTGGAGTTGGCGGTGGTCTGCCAGGCCCCGTCGAGCCAGTTCAGCGCGCTCTGAACCCTGGAATCGCCCGTGCCCCAGCCCAGAAACGCCTGCTGGATGAGCAGGGCACCGGTCTCGTTCACCTCGCCCAAGGGGCCGGTCGGACTCTGGTACCCTGCGTATCCTGCCGGGTTCTGGATGTAGTTGGTCCAGAACGACAGCTCGCTGGAGACGAACCCCGGAGTAGAAACTCCCATTTGTTGGTTTGCGGTGATGCTTCCAATCACCGGCCACTGGGTGGTGGACTGGTCGGAGTTGTTGTAGTTGGCATAGTCCCGCCAGCCGCCCCGGTGAACCCCGTCTTCGATGTCGTTCTGACCGAAAGCAAAGTAGTCTACGGTGTTCTGAACCACGTCCCGGTAGGTCCAGGCACCGCCGGCCCCGGATCCGTCC
>JAIPEI010000094.1 GCA_021737245.1 Deltaproteobacteria bacterium
GGGCCGGCTTCACCGCCGCCCCCGGCCCCCATCTCCCCCCCCCGGGGGACCCGCTCCAGGACCTCGCCTCCGTGCGGGGCCCCGGCCAGGGCCGAGGTGAGGTCGGCCCCGGCCGCGTGCCTGCCGAAGTGCCGGCCTTCGGTCCACTTGCCGCTCTCCGTGACGTCGTAGATCACGCCTTCCGCCGCCACGTAGGCGGGTTTTCCGCCCGATCCGTCGAACCGGCTGAGGTTGGCGCCGGTGATCTCGTCCTCGTCCGTGTTTCCGGATCCGGGCTGGGCCTCGGCCTTCATGCGCCTATGAATCGTGGTGACCGCTGTGAGCCCGACCGCCACCATGAGGAGAAAAAGGCAGATCTTGATGAAGAGCATGAGCCCGAAGGTGTTGTCGAAGAAATGCTCCCATCGCCCGATCCGCACCCAGGTGAGGTAGCCGCCCGTGACGGCCAGGACGGCCATGCAGGAGAGCCCCAGCATGCGCTCGTGCTTGGGCAGGCCCCCGGTGAGGCGGGAAGGGCGGACAAAGATGTGGATGTAGAAGATGGCCCCGAAGAAGACCACCCCGGCCAGGAGGTGGAGGTAGCCGAGGAGGAAGCGGAGCACGCTGTGGAAGGGGGTGTCCAGGGTTTGGGCCCGCTCGATCACCCGGGGCGGGATGGGGTAGCGGTAGCCGTTGCGGATGTAGGCGATGCCCGTGGCGTTGATCGCCCCGCCCATGCTCTGCTCGTGGCAGAAGATGCACCCCTTGCCGGTCTGCTCGGCGTAGCGCTCCTTGGCCTCGGTCGACGGAACGAGCAGCAAGCCGAGCAGGAGGGCCGGCGCGATCAGGCCGGCGAATCGCTTCCAAATGGGACGAATCATGAGGCCTCTCCGGATCCCTCTACCTTGAAGCCATTCGAGGGGCCTGTCAAGGCGCCCGGACCCGCGCTCCGGCTCACGCCTTTTCGGGCAAGGTCTCCATGACGGTCTCGGCCATGGCCGTGATGGTGAGGCTGGGGTTCACGCCCAGGTTCACGGGCACGTTGGACCCGTCCACCACGTAGAGCCCCGGGTGACCGTGGACCTGACCGTCAAACCCCACCACGCCCTGCTCGGGGGTGTCGCCCATGACCGCGCCCCCGAGGATGTGGGCCGTGGTGGGGACGTCGAAGAGCACCTCGGGCCAGGCGCTCACGGCCCGCCCGCCGATGCGTTCGGCCATGCGGCGGGCGATCTCGTTGGCCACGGGGATGTAGGAGGGAATGGCCGGCGCGCCCGGAGCGAGCCGGGTGTTCATGCCGCACGCGCCCAGCCGGTACCAGCGGGGCCGGTAGTCCAGCTGCATGTGGCTCTCCGTGGTCTGCATGACCAGGAGAATGGGGGTGCGCGCGCCCCAGCCCACGGGGTTGAGGTCCCGGAGGAAGTCCAGCGGGTGGCGGATCACGGTTCCCAGGAATTTTACGGCGCGCGGCGTTCGGCCCCCGCCGTCGGTCAGCAGCGTGGTGAGGAGGCCCATCAGGTCCGATCCCCTGGCGAACCGCACCACCTCCACGTGGGTGTGCTCGTCCGGGTAGATGCCGCTGTTGATGGAGATGTGATCCGAGTAGTCCGCCTTGCAATCCCGGGCCACCGCCCCGACCAGGGCCTCGGAGTTCGTGCGGACGAAGTCCCCCAGCCGGGGGCTCAGGCCCGGCAGGAGCCCCGCCCGCCTGCATCGGAGGAGCAGCTTCACCGTGCCCATGACCCCGCCCGAGAGGACCACCCTGGCCGCCCGGAAGGTCCGTACCTCCCTGGAGAGGCCCGTGGCCCTCCGCGTCCTGACCTCCCAGCCGTCCCCCGCGGGCTGGACGGCCGTGACCTCGGTCTCCGGGATCACCTCCGCGCCCATTTTTTCGGCCAGGTAGAGGTAGTTCTTGTCCAGGGTGTTCTTGCCCCCCTCCCGGCACCCGGTCATGCATGCCCCGCAGAAGGTGCACCCGGTGCGGTCCGGCCCCAGGCCCCCGAAGTAGGGGTCTTGCACGGTCTTTCCGGGCTCCCCGAAGTACACGCCCACGTCGTTCACGTGAAAGGTATCCTCCCCCCGGATCTCCCGCCCGATCTCCTGAAGGATCCGGTCGGCCCGCCCCACCGTGGGACTGGGGTTGGCCCCGAGCATGCGCCGGGCGGTTCGGTAGTGGGTCGCGAGCCGGTCCTTCCACGCCTCCGGCCCCCACCCGGGCTTGTCGAACACCTCGTCCGGGGGCACCAGGAGGTTGCTGCAGTAGTTGAGGCTCCCGCCTCCCACGCCCACGCCGTGGAGCACGAAGACGTGCCGCAGCAGGGTCAGACCCCAGATGCCGTATAGCCCCAGCCCGGGCTTCCACAGGCTCTTTCTGAGGTTCCAGTTGGTCTCGGGAAACTCCTCGGGCCGGTACCGCTTTCCCTGCTCCAGGACGGCCACCCGGTAGCCCTTTTCCGCAAGCCGCAGGGCGGAGACACTCCCCCCGAAGCCCGAGCCCACCACGATCACGTCATACGGGACGTACATCGGCCTGTACCCTCGCAGTGTGATGAAACCAGCGGACCCCTTCCCCGGATCCAGGGATGCTTCACCATCCAAACCTGTTGCGACAAAAGCAAAAATGCGCTAGGTTTGGGTGTCGTTCACAGTCAGCGCTCCTTTTGCTGTCCAAGGGCACTTTCACACGATCTCCTCCTGTTTGAAGCAGGTCGCGCTCTTGAAACCCGGGCCCACGACTGCAAACCCATCTTTGCACATCCCCCCATGAGGAGACAACATGATTGACGGCTTCGCAGCAACCCGCACAGCCGGGGGCCAGAGAGCGACAGATTTTCCTTTCCGATTCCAGTGACTTGCAGTGTTGCCGGCGGCGACCAAGGCCAGTGGTCATACTTATACCGATTTCCTCTACAAAATACGGTCCACTGTAAGTGTGCCTTGATGGTTGTCCTTATGAGGACAGCCGGCTGATACCGGAAATCCATTGTCACACGGAGGTCCGGATGATCCTTGCTGACGAGCTCATGTACAGGAAATGGAATCCTACCGAGACATCGAACCGCAGCGGATCGAACTGCTGAGCCGACACGACAGGCCCTGCGAGGGCACTTACGTGCTCTACTGGATGCAGGCGGCGCAGAGGGAGCATTTCAATCCGGCACTGGAGCTTGCGATTCGACGGGCGAATGAGCTGGACCAGCCGCTCCTGGTCGGGTTCGGTCTGATGGACGACTTTCCGGAGGCGAACCTCCGGCACTATCGGTTCATGCTCCAGGGTCTGGCCGACGCCCGCCGGGCCCTGGCAAGGCGGGAAATCAAGCTGGTGGTCCTTCACAGCCCGCCCGACGAGGCGGCTCTTCAGCTGGGCCGGGATGCGTCGCTGATCGTGACCGACCGGGGTCACACACGGGTGCAGCGGCAATGGCGGAACCGGGTGGCAGAGGAGGCGGGCCGCCCGGTGATCCAGGTGGAAACGAATCTGATCGTCCCTGTGGACACGGCCAGCGACAAGCGGGAGTACGCAGCCAGAACCCTCCGCAGCAAGGTGCACAAGCATCTTCCCAGGTTCCTCCATCCCCTGGAGAGGACCGAACCGCGCAAGCCGTCCCTGCCCCTCCAAGTCCCCGGGATGGACGTGGACGATCCGGACGGGGCCTGTGCGCGGTTGAACCTGGACCGGTCGGTCGATCCGGTCGACCGGTTCACGGGCGGGCAGAGGGAGGCGCGCCGGGTCTTCCAGGCGTTCCTCGATGAACGCCTGAAGCATTACGCCGCCCACCGGAACCAGCCCCAGACCGACGATGTCTCTTACATGAGCATGTACCTCCACTTCGGGCAGGTCTCGCCGGTGTGGCTGGCGCTCGAGCTGGAAAAGGGCCGCGGCCTCCGGGAAAGCCGGGACGTCTTCATCGAGGAGCTGCTGGTGCGCCGGGAGCTGGCCCACAACTACACGCTGTTCGAGCCCGATTACGACCGGTACGACGCCCTGCCGGACTGGGCTAAAAAGACCCTGGGGGAGCACCGGAACGACGCGCGTGAGCATTTGTACACACCGGAGCAGCTCGAGGAGGCTGCGACCCATGACCCCTACTGGAACGCGGCCATGCGGGAGATGCGGCACACCGGCTACATGCACAACCACATGCGCATGTACTGGGGGAAAAAGATACTCGAATGGACCGACACTCCGGAGAACGCCTTCTCGGTGGCCCTGGCGTTGAACAACAGATATCTCATCGACGGCCGGGATCCCAACAGCTACGCGGGTGTTGCCTGGGTGTTCGGCCTGCACGACCGGCCGTGGCCCGAGCGGCCGATCTTCGGCAAGGTGCGCTACATGGCCGCCTCGGGACTGGAGCGCAAATGCGATCCCGAGGCGTACGTGCGCAAGGTGGACCGGCTGGTGCAAGGCGGCCGATGAGCCGGTCCCTCCGGCTGAAAAAAGGGACATTGACAAGAGAATTTTGCGGGGTTTGAATCCCTGGAGCGCGGCAGCCGGGCCGGTCGTCGCGAACGGCGTTTCCGGGTCCCCGGAGGGGAGGCGTGTGATGAAGGTAAAAGCAGACCATGTCATGCAGTTCAAGGTGACCCTCAAGGAGATCAAGCCCCCGATCTGGAGACGGATCCGGGTGCCGTCCGACTACTCCTTCTGGGACCTGCACGTGGCCATCCAGGACGCCATGGGCTGGCTCGACTACCACCTTCACGAGTTCCGGTTTTCCGATCCGGGCATGCCGAACGAGCTGAGAATCGGCATTCCGGATCCGGACTTCGAGGATGATGTGATCCCCGGCTGGGAGCTGCCCATCGCCGCGGTCTTCACCCTGGCCAACCGCAAGGCGGGGTATGAGTACGACTTCGGAGACGGCTGGGAGCACACGGTAATGCTCGAGAAGATCCTTCCCCGGGAAAAGGAGATGGTGCTGCCGGCCTGCATTGCCGGCCGGCGGGCGTGCCCGCCGGAGGACTGCGGCGGTGTCTGGGGCTACGAGAAGCTCCTCCAGATCATGTGCAACCCGGAGGACGACCGGTACGAGGAGATGGTGGCGTGGCTCGGAGAGCCCTTTGATCCCGAAGCGTTTTACAAGGATGCCGTCGCCTTTGACGATCCCCGGGCACGCTGGCGGATCGCCTTCACCGAAGGGGCTGAGTAGCAGCCCAGGCCTGAGCAAGATATAACCGCAAAAACCGGAGTACGCCTCACGTTGTGCAGTGCTGATCTGAACGGGCTGCAAGGCTGCTGAAATCGATTGCCGCGTAACACAAAAGGCCAATGGAACCATGAAAAAAACCATCTGGATTGCAGCATCGGCTCTTGTGGCGTTTGCCCTGTACGCCGCCAGTCTCTACAACTATCTCCTGTTCCACCTGCTTTCCGAAGTCTTTGCCATCATTATCGCATGTGGCATCTTCATGGTCGCCTGGAACTGTCGCCATTACATGGGCAACCAGTACCTGCTGTTCCTCGGAATCGCCTACCTGTTCATCGGCTCGCTCGATCTGGTCCACACCTTCACCTACAAGGGCATGAACCTGATGCCGGGATACTCGGCGAATGCACCGACGCAGCTGTGGATCGCGGCGCGGTACATGGAAAGCCTGACGCTTCTCGCGGCGCCGTTGATGTTCCGGTTGCGCACCAGGGCCGGCTACATGGCGCTCGGGTATGGGGCCGTGTCCGCCGGGCTGCTGCTTTCCATCCTGTACTGGGGGATTTTTCCCGACTGCTTTGTCGAAGACGCCGGAGGTCTGACCCCCTTCAAGAAGATCAGCGAGTACGTGATCAGCGCGATCCTGCTGGCATCGGCGGGGCTTCTCCTGCGTTTCAGGGACCGGTTCGAGCCAAAGGTCCTGCGATGGCTTTTGCTCTCGATCGCCTTCACGATCGTCTCGGAGCTGTCGTTCACGACCTACGCCAGCGTGTACGGCTTCACCAACCTGCTCGGGCATTTCTTCAAGATCGTATCCTTCTTCCTGATCTACAAGGCGGTGATCGAAACGGGCCTGACCAGCCCATACGACCTGCTCTTCCGGGACCTGCACCGGCAGCGGGAGTGGCTTCGGGTCACCCTCGGGAGCATCGGAGATGCCGTGATCGCCACGGACACGTCCGCCCGGATCACCTTCCTCAATGCCGTGGCGTCTACGCTGACCGGTTGGGAAACCGGGGAGGCCATGGGCCGGCCGGTCACCGATGTGCTGAGGACCATCGACGAGCAGAGCCGCGAGCCCGCCGAGGATGTGGCCGGCCGGGTCCTGAAGGAGAAGCGGGTCGTAAAGATGGCCAACCATACCGCCCTGCTCAGCCGGGACGGCCGCGAGATCCCCATCGAGGACAGCGCGGCGCCCATCGAGGACCGCGACGGTCACGTGCTGGGGGCGGTGATCGTCTTCCACGACGTCACGGAAAGGCGCCTGGCCCGGAACTCCCTCCTCCGGAGCGAAAAGCGGTTTCGCTCGGTGGTGGACTCCAACATCATCGGCGTGGTCTTCTCCGATCCGGGCACCGGACGGGTCACCGACGCCAACGACGAGTTCCTGCGCATTGCCGGGCGCAGCCGCAAGGAGCTGACCGCCGGAGCCCTCCTGTGGAGCCACATCGTGGCGCCCGATTTTCAGGATCCGGAGGGTCGCCCGGTCGAGACGCACCCGGACGACGCGCCCGGCAGGGCCGTGGAGAAGGAGTACCTGCGGCCGGACGGCACGCGGGTGCCGGTCATCGTGGGCAGCTCCTTCCTGGACGACACCCGGCGGCAGACCGTGTCCTATGTGCTGGACAACACCGAGCGCAAGCGGGTGGAGGAGGCCCTGCGCCGCAGCGAGAGCACCTATCGGGCGATTGCGCACAACTTCCCCGCCGGCGGCGTTTACGTGTTCGACCGCGACAGGCGCATTCAGGTGGCCGACGGGCAGGGCCTTGCCCTGATCGGATTTTCCCGGGAGACGCTGGAAGGCCGGTCCTGGGAGGTGCTGGACGAGTCCCTGCGCAGCCGGCTGGAAAAGGGCGTGGAGGACGTCCTCCACGGTCGGAGTGGTGAGCAGGAGCTCGAGTACCGCGGCCGGATCCGACACGTCCACTTCGTCCCGATCCGGGACGGGCAGGGGGAGGTCATGCTCGGCATGATCGTGGCCCAGGACGTCACAGAGCAGCGGGAGAACCAAAAGGCCCTGGCACGGGCCAACGAGGAGCTGGAACGTAAGGTGCGTGAACGCACCGCCGAGCTGGAGGACAACTACAGAAAGCTCAGCCAGGCCAACGAGAGGCTGAACGCCAGGGCGGACCAGCTGAGGATGCTGGCCGGGGAGCTCACCATGGCCGAGCAGCGAGAGCGAAAGCGGTTGAGCAAGCTCCTGCACGACGGCCTGCAGCAGTACTTGGCCATCGCCAAGCTGCAGGTCGGTCACATCGCCCACAAAATCGGTGACCCGGACCTGCACCGTGAAGCAGAGACGATCGAAGAGAACCTGGGTGAGAGCATACAGCTGGCCCGTTCGTTGAGCGCGGAGCTGAGTCCGCCCGTTCTTCACGAAGGCGGACTTTCCTCCGGCCTGGAGTGGCTGTCACGCTGGGTGAACGAGAACCACGGCTTCAGCGTGGCCCTTTCCATCGAGGACAGCCCGGACCTGCCCGAGGACGTCAAGGTGCTGGTGTTCGAGGCTGTGCGCGAGCTGCTTTTCAACGCCGTCAAGCATGCGGGGGTGTCCCGGGCCCGGGTAGCCCTCGCCGGAGACGATACAGGCGGGATTCGTATCACCGTAAGCGACGAAGGCGCGGGGTTCGATCCCGACGGCTTGAACCGTTCGGAGGAGAACCTCTCCGGACTGGGCCTGTTCAGCATACGCGAGAGGATCGAGCTGATCGGGGGGAGCTTCGAGATCGAAAGCGAGCCCGGAAAGGGCTCCTGCTTCACCCTGCACGTTCCCAACGCCGTCACGCCGGCCGCCGTCCCCGGCGAAACGAGACCCGGGCTCGAAGCCGCCCGGGAGAAGGAGCCGTCCGAGGCCGGGGCCATCCGCGTGCTGCTTGCCGACGACCACGCCCTCTTTCGCGACGGCATGGCCCGGCTCCTGGCCAGGGAGCCGGACATGGAGGTGGTGGGGCATGCGATGAACGGCCGGGAGGCCGTGGAGACGGCGCGGAGGCTGAGGCCGGACGTCGTGCTGATGGACATCAACATGCCGGAGGTCGACGGGATCGAAGCCACGGAGGCCATCCATCGGGAGATCCCGCAAATCCGGGTGATCGGCCTGTCCATGTACGAGGACCAGGAGTGGGAGCGGAGCATGATCCACGCCGGGGCGGTCGACTTCAAGAGCAAGGGGTGCGCCGCCTCGGAGCTCATTGCCGCCATCCGGACCAGTGTGAAGGAGGAAGCCCCGGACGACCGGCGTGATGATGACGCCGTTCCGCAATCGGCCGGGAGGTCGTGAAGGGGTCCCGGAAATGACACCTGACGAAAGATCCCGCTGCGGCCGGCCGGCGGCGACGAGCGGATGATACAATACCACGACGAGAACGCTTTTCTTCAGGCGGGTGTTATCGTGAACGACCATCTCGTGACATGCTTCCGGTAGGGGGAGGTCTAGCGGGGCGTGGAGTATCTGACCATGGGCATCGTACTGGGCCTGTACGCGGGAATCGCCCCGGGGCCGCTGCTCGCCCTGACCATCTCCGAGACCCTTCGACACGACATGACCGCAGGCATGAAGGTGGCTTTGGCGCCGATCGTGACCGATCTGCCGATCATCATTCTGACGGTCTTCGTCCTGTCGAGGTTTTCCGGGTTCCACGGTGTGCTGGGGGTCATCTCGCTGGGTGGGGGCTGCTTTCTCCTCTACCTGGCTTACGGATGCCTTCGCACCCGAGGCCTCGACATGGACGTCGGGAGGGAGCGGACCGGGCCCCTGGCCAAAGGGATCCTGGTCAACGCACTGAGCCCGCACCCCTATCTGTTCTGGTTCAGCGTGGGAGCGCCCATCATCATCCAGGCCGGGCAGCAGGGACTCGCAGGGCCCCTGGCCTTTGTGGGCGGTTTTTACGTCCTGCTGGTGGGATCGAAGATCACCCTGGCTGCGCTGACCGGCCGATTCAAGTCGTTCCTGTCGGGCCGCGCGTACCGGTTCATCATGAGGTTGCTCGGGGTGATGCTGGTGGTGCTGGCGGCGGCCCTCTTTCGCGAGGGCTTGAGGCTGCTGGAAATCCTGTAGAACGGACGACAGGTGGGTCTTCGACCATGGCGTTCTTTGGAAGGAAAAGAGAAATCCTGCCCTGGGTGGTGGTCTACCTGATCGGGGCGGTGCTCGGCCGCAACATCTGCCACCACGCCGGATGGCCCTGGTGGATCGGGTTCACCGTAATTCCAGCCCTGTTCGTCCTGGCGGGGATGGGGCTGAACGCGCTCCTGGGGAAGAGGACCGGGCGATCCTCGAAACAGAAACGCGACCCCCATCCCTGAGACAGCCCCAGGCGACTGACCTCTCCATCAAACAGGTCGATCGGTCTTTTCCACGAGGCCTTTCTCCGCCTCCCGCCGGGAGTTGCGCTTCGAATGGCCGCAACGCCGGAGCGGCTTACACCGTATTTTGGCTTTCCATGCTTTGCCTCCCGTCATACAATGGTCGGACCTCGATGTCGAACCGGATGTCCGGCCGCGGTGGTGTGTGGCCCGGCGTCCCAGCGTGTTCCAGGGAGGAGCCATGAAAGAGAAGAGGACCGCACTGGTCACAGGAGCCAGCAGCGGGATCGGGCGCGAGACGGCCGTCCGCCTCGCAAAGGAGGGATTCCGGGTCATTGCAGCGGCAAGACGGATGGACCGCCTCGAAGAGCTCGCCGCCAAGCACAAGGGCATCACGGCCAGGCGGGTGGACCTTTCCGTCCCCGAGGAGACCGAGGCCTTCTGCGGCTTTGTCGGCAACCTGCCCGAACCGGTCTCCGTGCTCGTCAACAATGCGGGGTACAGCGTTCGGGGCGTCCTCGAGGACGTTTCGTGGGAGATTGTGAAACGCCTCTACGAGGTGAACGTCTTCGCCCTGATCCGCGTCACCCAGGCGTGCCTGCCCGGCATGCGGAAGCGGCGGAACGGGCGGATCGTGAACATGAGCTCCATTGTCGGCCGGTTCGCCTTTCCGACGAGCGGGGTCTACGCGTCGACCAAGTACGCGGTGGAGGGCATCACGGACGGCCTGCGCATGGAGCTGGCGCCCTTCGGCATCCACGTTGCAGCCGTCCGCCCGGGGCCCATTGCTACCGAGTTCAACGAGGTCGCCACCGAGTGGACAGGCGATCTCATGGCCCGCACCGAT
>JAIPEI010000095.1 GCA_021737245.1 Deltaproteobacteria bacterium
ATCGGCATTCTCGAATCACACCATCCCGCCCGGCATGGGGTGTGGCGCGGGCGATCCCGTGACGCGTCTCTTGCCCGGAACGCTGCCATAAGGGCCATCTTACCATCGAGGAGGAGCAGACATGCCCCAAAGCAGATCCCACCTGGAAGGGAAGCGCATCCTGGCCGTGGACGACGAAAAGGACGTTCTGGATACGATTGAAGACGCTCTCGAAGGGGCCAGGGTGGACAAGGCCCAGGACTACCAGACCGCACTGGACAAGCTCAGCGAGGGCAACTACGATCTCGCCATCCTGGACATCATGGGCGTGGACGGTCTCAGCCTGCTCGAGAAGGCCGTGGACCGGAACATTCCCGCCGTCATGCTCACGGCGCATGCCCTCAACGCCGAGACCCTCCTCGCGTCCATCCGCCTCGGCGCCATTTCCTACCTGCCCAAGGAGAAGCTCGCAGAGCTCGAGGAGATCCTCGACGGTCTCATGGCGGCCATGGAAGCCGGGGAACCCACGTGGAAGCTCCTCTTTGACCGCCTGGGCGAATTTTTCGACGAAAAGTTCGGCCCCGGCTGGAAAGAAAAGGATAAGAAATTCTGGTCCGAGTTCAGCCGGACCTACCACGTAAGCAAGGGAATCCAAAGCCGGTTGAAGCACGACGAACGTGTAGGGTTGAAAGTCTGATCCCTGTCCAAGGCCAAGCATACTCATACGAGGCGACCGACCACGCTCAAAAGACCTCAATACCGGTCCGCGCAGGCGGACGGATTCGAGCGAATCCCGACCGCCGGTAGGGCGAAGTGCGGCCTTCACCGGGGCGTCGCTCGGCATGACGCCATGCGTGATTACAAAAGGCTTACGTTGTAGCTAAAATGTAGCTGGTTGTTCTTGACAATCAACAAGAACTCTGGTTGAATCCCGATGATTATAACCGATCGGGTGGGAGGTGAGGCAAACTTCTTTTTTTTTACAACCTTTAGCGTAAGAAAGGAGTGTGCGCGGGCATGAAGAAGACAGGGTTTGCATTACTGGTATGTGTGGTGGGTCTTCTGCTGACTTGTGGCCTCGTTTGGGCGAAGGCGCCGTCCCTGGACGCGTGGAAACCCGCTTTCGATCCATCCGGAGCCAAGTACAAGGCCATCGTGTCCAACGTCTCTCACCCGGTTCTGAAAGGAGTGTACACCGGGTTCGCGCTTCGCGACGAGCTCTGGAAGCGTACGAACGGCCAGATCTACATCGACTACAAGCCGTTTTCCATGCTCGGAGGCGAGGTGGAGGTCCTCAACCAGCTCCAGATGGGCGCCATCCAGGGCATGGGCTGCAGCTCCGTGGCCTCGACCAACCTGGGCCCGCGGTTCGGGCTCATCAACCTTCCCTTTCTCATTGACTCCTTTGACAAGCTCGACAAGTTCATCAACAGCGGCAAGCTCTTCGATCACTACATGATGGCCATGGACCACCAGGGCATCATGGGGATCGACATCACGGGCTACGGAAACTACGGCTGGGCCACCACGGTGCCGGTCCGGACGATCGCGGACGCCAAGAAGGTCAAGTTCCGCATCGCCGAGGCGGCCGTGAACAAGCTCTCTTACAAGGCGTGGGGCTTCAATCCCGTGGTGATGCCCTGGCCGGACGTGCCGGTCGCCCTCAAGCAGGGCGTGATCACCGGCCTGGATCACACCCCCTCGGTGTGCAACATCACCAAGAAGTTCGAGGTGGCCGACTACTTCACCCAGCTGAACTACGCCCAGGGCCTGTTCATCTGGATCTTCAACAAGGCCTGGTTCAACACCCTGCCCGAGGACCTGCAGAAGATCTTCGTGGAGACGGTCCACGACGTGGCCGCGGACATCCGCGAGCAGACCATCCAGCAGGAGACCGACCAGATCGCCGACGCCGAGTCCAAGGGGGTCGAGTTCTTCCAGCTCCCCGACGAAGAGATGGCGCTCCTGAAGAAGCAGGCCGACACGGTGCACGACGAGTTCGCCGAGGAGATCAACAAGCTCTACCCCGGCGACGAGTATCGTCCCGACAACTACCTGCTCGAGGTCCAGAAGTACATCGGATACAAGTAAACGTCCTGCGGGCGGGGAGGGCGGTCAACGCCTTCTCCGCCCCCTTTTTCGAGAGGCCTCCATGTTTGGCAAAATCCTGAACGTGCTGGACAAGATTCTGAGTTTCGTCGAGGAGTGGGTCCTGTTTATAAGCACCATGGCCGCCCTGATCGCCCTCTTCGTCAACGTGGTCCTGCGCTACGGGTTCAACTACTCGCTGGCCTGGTCCGAGGAGCTGGTTCGGGAGGTCATCATTCTCACCACGTTCATCGGGGCCAGCGCGGCGATCAAGGCGCGCTCCATGATCAAGATCGACGCCCTGGTCCAGATCGTGCCCGCCCTGAAGACACCGCTCACCTTTTTCAGCAACGCCGTCACCATGGTGTTCTCGCTGATGATGGTCTACTACGGCTGGAAGATGGCTGCTCTCCAGATGACCACCTATCAGAAGACCATCATCATGCAGATCCCCCTGGTGTATCTCTATGCGATCCTGCCCATCATGGGCGTCATGATGTTCATACGCATAGTCCAGGTCATGAACCAGGACATCCAAGACCTTCGCGCAAAACCCGAGGCCGCCCAGGCCCGGTGACCCCATATTCGCCCTTCACATTCAATCCCTGGAGGCGGACCTCGACATGGAACTGAGCCATTTCATCATTATGCTGATTCTGCTGGGGAGCATGGCGGCCCTGGTGCCGGTGTTCATGTGCCTCTTCTTCACGGCCGTGCTGGGGTTCCTTCTCTACACGGATCTTCCCCTGCTCCTGCTGGCCCAGACCCTGTTTCGCAGCATGGACAAGTTCGCGCTCGTGGTGGTGCTCTACTTCATCCTGTGCGGCAACATCATGACCGCCGGGACGATCGTGGACAAGCTGATCAAGGTGGCCAACGTGCTCGTGAGCTGGCTGCCGGGCGGCCTGGGAATGGCCGGTGTGCTCGGCTGCGGCCTGTTCGGGGCCATCTCGGGCTCCACGGTGGCCACGGTGGTGGCCCTGGGCGGGTTCATGATCCCCGCGCTCCTGGAGAACGGATACCAGGAGAAGTACACCCTCGGCGTCATGACCACCTCCCCCAACCTGGGCGTGATTATCCCCCCGAGCATCGGGATGATCCTCTACTCCATGATCAGCAACGTCTCCCTGGAGGGGCTGTTTCTCACGGGCTTCCTGCCGGGCATCCTGATCATGCTGGGCGTCTGCCTCTACACCTACTTCCTCCACCGCAAGCGCACCGACTTCGTCCGCATGCCCACGCCGGACTTCAAGCAGGTGGTCCAGATCCTCAAGGAGGGGTTCTGGTCCCTCATGCTCCCCGTGATCATCTTCGGGGGGATCTTCTCCGGGGCCTTCACCGCAAACGAGGCGGCCGTCGTGGCCTGCGTGTACGCGTTCATCGTGGAGCTCTTTATCCACAAGTCCATCAAGCTCAGGGACGTGAAACGGATCACCGTGAGCTCGGCCGTGACCTCCGCCACCCTCCTCATCATCGTGGCCGGGGCCACCTGCTTCGGAAGGTACCTGACCCTGGAGTCGATCCCGAACCAGATCACCGAGGCGGTGCTCTCCAGCATCCAGTCCCCGATCGTGTTCCTCCTGGCCCTCAATCTCCTGCTGGTGGTGGTGGGCATGTTCATGGACATCATCTCCGCCACCCTGATCCTGGGGCCGGTATTCCTGCCCATGCTTGCCGCCTTCGGGATCGATCCCATGCACTTCGGCCTGATCCTGACGGTGAACCTGGCCATCGCCTACTGCACACCCCCCATGGGTGTGAGCCTCTACATCACGGGTGCCATTGCGAACAGGGATTTGGTGTATGTCTCCCGGGCCGTGATCCCGTTCCTGATCATCCAGTACGCGGTCCTGGCCGTCATTACGTACATGCCCGATGCGGTATTGTGGCTGCCCCGGATGTTGGGGTTCGCCCAGTAGAAAGCTCGTCCACCCTGCCGGGATGAGAGAAAAAGTACAATGCAGCGGACGGTCCGCCGGGCCGTCCTGGACGAAGGAGGATTCGATCTCATGAACTACGCCAGATACGCCAAGATCAACGCGCGCCACCTGCCCGACAAGGTCTGCCTGATCGAACGAACCCCTTCCCGGAACCAGAGAAGGACCCTGACGTGGAGGGAGTTCAACAACGCCATCAACCGCACGGCGAACTACCTCTCCAAGGAGCTGGGCATCAAGCAGGGCGACTATGTCATGCACCTCCAGAACAACTCCCTGGAGTGGCTGATCACCTACTACGGCATCATCAAGCTGGGGGCGGTGATCGTGCCGCTGAACTTCCGCTTCGTGGGTTCGGACATCCTCTATGCCGCCGGGGTGTGCGATCCCAAGGTTTTCTTCGTGGGCTCCGAGTTTCTGCCGGTGGTCCAGCCCGTCCAGAACGATCTCACCACGGTGGAGAAGTACATCTGCGTGGGTCCCGAGGTCCCGGACGACATGATCGACTTCAAGACCGTGGACGCCTACGACGACGAGTCCGAGGCCCTGGTGGACGTGGACGACCACCACGACCTGGCCATGATGTTCACGTCGGGGACCACGGGCAAGCCCAAACCGGTGCTCCACACCCATTACTCGTTGAACAACACGGCCATCGGCAACGGCATGAGCTACTTCGTCCAGAAGAACGACAACTACGTCTTCTTCCTCCCGCTCTACCACAGCGGCACCATGTTCCTCTGGGCGCCCTTCTATGCCACCGGTGCCACCGGCACCCTGCTCAGGGAGTTCCGGGAGCCGAAGTGGATCATCGAGGCCATGGCCGAGGAGAAGGGTACGGACATCCTGTTCGTGGTGCCCGTGGCCGTGGCCGTGCTGAACGCCCTCAGGAACGGCGAGATCAAGCTGTCCGACTACGACCTGTCGAGCTGGAAGTATCTGGAGATCGGCGCGCAGCCGGTCCCCTTCGAGGTCATGAAGAGCCTCGTGGACAACCTGCCCGCGGCCGTGTCCAACATTTACGGGATCACGGAAGGGGGCGGGGGTGGGACCTTCAACCTCTACCCCGAGGACGTGCTCCGCAAGCCCGGCTCCATCGGCAAGCCCACCTTCGGCGTGGAGGCCATGCTCGTGGACTTCGAGGGAAAGCCGGTTCCGGCCGGCGAGGTGGGCGAGCTCACCTTCCGCACGCCCCGGATGATGAAGGGCTACTTCAAGAACCCGGAGATGACCGCGGAGACCCTGAAGGACGGCTGGCTGTACACGGGCGACCTCCTGAAAACGGACGAAGAGGGCTTCTTCTACATCGTGGACCGGAAGAAGGACATGATCACGAGCGGCGGCGAGAACATCTTCCCGGTGGAGATCGAGGACGCCCTCATGGAGAGCCCGAAGATCGACGACGTGGCCTGCATCGGCTATCCGGACGACCGGCTCGTGGAGGTCGTCATGGCGATCGTTCAGCTCAAGGAAGGCCGGAGCATGACCGATGAGGAGGTCATCGAGTTCGCCAAAACCAAGCTCGCACTGTACAAGGTTCCCCGGAAGGTGGTCTTTGACCAGGTCATGCGGAATCCCACGGGCAAGCTCATGAAGCCCCAGATGCGGGAGAAGTACACCGGCCGGAAGGAGGCCTTCCGCAAGCTCGACTGAAAACCGGTCCGGCATGGAACACATCGCGTGAAGGAAAAAGCAGGGACGGGCAACCCCCGTCCCTGTCTTGTTTGATGCCCAAAGGAGGTTCAGACACGCGGTGGAAGAAGTTGCCTCTGAACCCCCGGCCTTTCCAGCCGATGGGGGACGTGTTATATTCTTTGGTCGAGGATTTCAAAATAGCGGCGGCCGTCCGGGGAAGGGGGATAGATGATCCAGTCCCGAGTCGTTGCCGCCGTCCGGATGAACCATTCCCTTCAGGAGGCTGAGAGGGTGCGGAAAACCCCGGTCAAGACGGATACGGTCGAGACCCTCGGCAAGAAGACCTGGTGGCGGGAGGACCCGTTCGGGTTCATACGGCCGGAGTCCTTCGACGCTTACGGGATCGATCCGGCCGATGTTCCGCCGGGGACATTCGCCGCCCACCGGCATCCTTCGCAGATCGAGAGCCGTTTCGGCGGCAACGCTTACGGTGTCGGCCTGTTCGAGCTGAGTGATCGGTTGAGCTCCGAGGATTTCGTGCTTCTTCAGTCTTTCACCGAGGACGACCCCGACTTCATTCGACGCCATCACCGGGAGCTCAACCGGATCTACAAGAGCCTCGGCCTCCTGATTCGTTTCACCAGCCGGGGGAAGCTTTTCTACCTGGTACCCGCCAGCCTGGTCTCCAGCACCATCAGCAACATTCGATACAAGGCCGAGGAAATCAGCAAGGTCATCGATTTTCATCGGCGGAAGTTCCTCAAGGAGAGCCACCGGATCGGGTTGATCACCCACGCCGATGACCTTCTGATCAACAACCTCTCCCTGCGGTTCAAGGAGCACCGTTTCGTCGTTCTCGACTCCCTGGAAAAGCTGCGCACGCACAGGGAGCCCCTGGACCTGGTCATCCTCACACGGGATATTTACGAGCTCCTGGTGATGGAACGTTTCCTGGGCCAGGGAAGCGGGACGCCCTCCAAGGCCGGTATGGACCGCTATGCTCGATATCTTCTCGGCAAAATCTACCGGGTATTGAAACAGGACGGCGAGATCTACCTCATCGCGAACCATTACATCCAGAAAACAAATCAGTCCATCAAGGTCACGTTCAAGACGAACGAGGAGAAAAAACGGTTTCTGCTGTTCACCCACATCTTCCGCACCCGCCGGAAGTACCAGATCTCGGACCGATCGGAGCGAATTCATGTCTTCGATTTCCAGAAGTACCTGCGGGGCGTCTACGTGGAGAAAGAGGTCATCGACGATCTGCTCGGCCACAGGCACCTCGAGGAGATGACGGTCGAGGAGGTGGCGTCGCTCCCTTACTTGAACTACCCGCTGGACGCGGACGTGGATCACGACCAGGAGAAAACCTGGGGCAGGCTCCTGTCCATCTTTTTCGACGAGATCTCTTTCAAGCCGTTCCTTCCAGCGCCCCTCAAGTCGGAGTGGCGCAGGCGTTTCTCGGCCGCCGGGTTCACACCCCGTTACAAACTGACCTACCTGGGTCAAAAGAAGCCGCCGGTGACCCGGCTCGAGACCATTCGAGAGGAGATCAACCAGTCCCGGCTGGCCGGCTGTCCCCTGGAGCTCCTGGCCGACTACCGCGATTCCTTCGAGTATTTGCTAAGAACGCTCGACGTTCTCAACGAGATCAGGAACAAGGTCTACTCGGGGCTTCCCGAGGTCTTCATGGCCCGGTTGAGGCAACCTTTCGAGAACAGGCGGAGGCGGTACCCGGGGCTCAACGACGTCCTTCGCCTCATGTCCAGGACCAAGACGCTGGAACGTATTCGTTCCTACCTGAACCCGGACGGTATCGAAGGCTCCGAGACGCCCATCCTCGAGCACCTCGAGATCCTGCCCTTTTTCGGCCTGAATGCAGGGGAGCTCCGGGAGATCTACCTGGTCGTTGTGGGACACACGACCATGGGGCGCGTGCTGTCGGGGAAGATGAACGAAAAGGCGCTGAAGCCGCTCTCCGAACTGGCCCGGCAGGAGGAACAGGGCAAGGCGCTGAATCTCCTGCGCTACTCCCGCCTCATGACCATGGCCGAAACCGTGGCTTCACGAAGGGCGGAGTTGAAGCCCGAGCATCTGGCCGAGCTGTTCGACCTCTATGGATCCCTCGTCCGCGTGGTTACGAACCGGGATCTGGATTGGGATCGGCTCCTGGATGAGAAGATCAGCCAGATGGGCGGAATACATAACATGATCATCCGGAAGGTTCTGAAGCTCATGGATCTCGTGGATCACTTCGAGTTCCTGGACAGCTGGGCCGAGCTGCGGGTCAAGGGCGAGATGGAGATGGAAAGCCTCGCCGACTACGATCCGAAGAAGCTTCAGAAGATCGAGAACATCCTTCAGCTCATCCGGACGATCGAGGAGTTCGAAGGCCGGTTTCTGAGAGACGATCCGCTGGAGGTTCCCATATTCTATCGAAGGTTCCTGAACGTGGAGTTTCACGGAACCGGTCACATCTTCGAGATCATGGACAGCCGGCTGGCCTTTATTCTCCTCTGGATCGCCGTCAACGTGTCGCGGGGCGAGGTCATCAACTTCAATCCGCTTCTGGGCGACACCCCGCCGGGCAGGACGGCGGACCGGGTCAAGAGGGTGGAAGAGGAGGCCGCCGCCATCAACACGGCCTACCTGGATCTCGACACCCTGGCGAGGTTCAGCGAACACCTGTATCAGAGCGGGACCGGCTTCGTCATCGGCACGGGGTTCCAGCTCCGAGTCGATCCGAGGACCCAATCTCTGGACATTACCTGTATCGATCTGGACCGCGTGATCGAGCAGCTGGACCACCGTGTGCGCTCCTTTGCGGGAAGCAGCATCGCGGAGATTCCCTCTGAAATCCTGGAAGATGTGGACGGTTTGTTCGCCAAGCTGGAGGCCTTCTACCAGAATCACTCCGACCTGCTCAGCTACCAGGAGGAGCATGCGGAGGATTTTCGTATTCCCGCCCGGCAGAGGAACTGGTTCGTGAGGGTGAGCGAGGTACGGGAGCGGCTGTGCAATGCACTTCAGACCGTCCTGTTCCGCGTGGAGGACCTCTACACGGACGTCAACGCCCTTTATGTGCACGCGCGGTCGCTCTTTCGCTTTTTCCTGCCGGAGCTGGCGGGGCTGGAGAACCTGGACCTTGCAGGGAACGTCTACCTCAACTCCTCTCCCCTGGATTATGTGTTCCGCAACATCCGCAAGCTGCAGGCCCTGGTCCGCAGGGATCCCCAGGAGTTCCAGGACACCCGGCTGCTGCACAAGCTGGCCCAGCGCGAGTTCGGCCCCATGACGGCCGGCACCGTAGGTGTCAGCGACGCCCAGATCAGCGAGCTGGAGACCATCGTGGACAATCTCCGGGAAAACCCCCCGCTCTTCGACGCGTTGATCAAGTCCTTCGTGTTTCAGGATCTGGGACGCGTTCCCGAGCTTCGCCGGCGGCATGCAGACCGGGTTCACCCGGTGGATCATGCCGGCTCCGGGGCCCGCTTCCTGGAAGCGGAGAACATCCCGGATCGCTTCGACATGGACGAGAGGTCGAGGTTCTACCTGGTCACCCTGGTGCGATACCACGATTTCATGCATCACATCCTTCGAGGCGAGTTCGCCTACCGGGCGCTGAGGGAAGTGATCGCCTTCAACGACAAAGCCTTGTTCGACGCGTTTTTCCTCAACAGCTTCATCATGCTCTCGTCCCTGCGCGAGGATTTGATCCTGGAGGATCTGGCCGGAGAGCTTTTTCGGGTGCGCACCCTGTGTCATCGGATCATGGACGGGACGGTCGGGTTCGAAGAGTACACGAAGGAGATGTTCCTGGTGAACGGCAGGCTTCACCGCGCCTTGGAGGCCTACCGGGAGCAAGGGCTGCCCGAGGGCCTCACGCCGACCGCCTACCTGGATACGTGGCAGGAGGGCGATGAAGGAAGCGGGGAAGACCTTGACGCCGGCCGAAAGATCGCGGCTCTGGAGCGGATGTTCCGGCTCCGGGGGATCAAGACCGTCCGGTTCGCGGATCTCGTCAAGCTCATCATGAAGGTCCCCATGCGCTACATCTACAAGAAAAGGGGCCTCTCCGGAGTCGGTTATCCCACTTTCGAGCGGGAGCTGTACGAGGCGTTTCGAATCTACCGGACCCTCCAGAACCTGCCCGAGGCACTGCGCCATTTCATCCTGGACCGGTTGACCGGAGATCGGGTTCGGCTCTTCGGCTTCGAAAACGTGAGCCGGTACCTGAGCTATCAGAACCAGATCAAGCTTCTTCTGGCGGCCCTCCTGGGATCGAAGCGGCTCGAAGCCGGCCCGGATGATCCGGTCTCCCTCAGCTTTCTCGAGATCATGCCGAAGATCGGCCGGAGATACGAGGCCCTGAACGATTTCCTCAACGGGGTGACGGCCGAAGCCCTCTGGGAAGATCCCCAGCACGTGGACCGTTTTCTTCGCGCCGGCACAGGGCTCGTCCTCCGGCGGGATGAGGACACCCGCGTGTTCACGGTGGATTTCGTGGACCGCGTGGACATCCGGAAAAAGATCTCCTACATGGCCTCCATC
>JAIPEI010000096.1 GCA_021737245.1 Deltaproteobacteria bacterium
ACTATGTCAGACCCGGGGGCATCCAGGAGGCCCTGGACGTCGTGAAGGCCTCCGGGAACGGGAAGGTCCTCATGTATGCGGGAGGGACCGACGTCATCCCCCTGGTGAAATCCCGGTCCATCCCCGCGCCGGACGTTCTGGTGGACCTCAAGGGCATCCCGGATCTGGACTATGTCTCGCTCGATCAGGAAGGCGGGCTGCGCACCGGGGCCCTTGCGAGCATTTACGACGTGGCCCATTTCACCCCGGTGAAGGATGCCTTTCCCATCCTGGCCCAGGCGGCCTCCAGCATCGCCTCGACCCAGATACAGAACCGGGGGACCATCGCGGGAAACATCTGTAATGGGGTGCCCTCGGCCGATTCCGCGCCCGCCCTCCTCTGCCTGGAAGCGAGCGTGATGTGTACCGGCGCCGGCGGGGAGGATCGCGAGATCGGGCTCCGGGACTTCTTTTCCGGCCCCAGAAAGACCGTGCTCGAAGAGGGCGAGATGGTAAGGGAGATCCGGGTCCCGCCGGTTCGCGGCAAGGGCGTCTACCTCAAGCTCTCTCCGAGGAGCCGCATGGACCTTGCCGTGGTGGGCGTGGCGGTCGTCGCGGAGACCCGGGACGGGGTGTTCACGGATGTCCGGATCGGCCTGGGGGCGGTGGGGCCCACTCCCCTGAGGGCACAGGGGGCCGAGGCCCTGCTCCTGGGCGAAAAGGTCCGGAAAGAGATCCTGGAGGAAGCGGCCCACAAGGCCTCCGAAGAGGCGTCGCCCATCGACGACCACCGGGCCTCAGCAGAGTACCGGAGGCTCATGGTGGAGGTCCTGGTGAAGCGGGGGCTCCAGCAGGTGACATCGAACGGAACCGTCCTTTGAACCGGTTTTGAAAGGAGTGGGAACGATGGAGATGAAGCGCATCCAATGTACCGTCAACGGTGAACCCGTGAAGATCAGCGTCCCGCCCTGGCGTACGCTCCTGGAGATGATCCGAGAGGATTTGACGCTGACCGGAACCAAGGAGGCCTGCGGCCAGGGTGAATGCGGGGCCTGCACCGTGATCATGGGGGGCAGGAGCGTGAACAGCTGCCTCGTTCCGGCCGTGGAGGCGGACGGGCAGGAGATCCTGACCGTCGAAGGCGTCGGCCGGGGGGAGTCCCTCCATCCCCTCCAGGAGGCCTTCGTGGAAAAGGCGGGCATGCAGTGCGGGTTCTGCACCCCGGGTATGATCATGTCGGCCAAGTTTCTCCTGGACAACAACCCCCGGCCCGACGACTCCGAGATCCGGGAGGGCATTGCCGGCAACTTCTGCCGCTGCACCGGATACACCAAGATCGTGGAGTCCATCACCGCCGCAGCCGAGGCCGTGAAAGGAGGGAGATAGCCATGGAAGACCATTCCGTCATAGGGAAAAGGATTCCGCGGATCGATGGACGGGCCAAGGTGACCGGGGAGGCCAAGTACGCGGCCGACTATCAGATGCCCGGCATGCTGTGGTGCAAGATCGCCCGCAGCCCCCATGCCCATGCCCGGATCCTGAACATTGATACGAGCCGGGCAAAGCGGCTCCCAGGGGTGAAGGACGTGCTCACAGGCAAAGACTTCAACGGGTGGAGGTGGGGCTGGATGCCCAAGACCCGGGACGAGGAGCCCCTGGCCACGGAACGGGTGCGGTACCTGGGGGAGGCCGTGGCCGCGGTCGCCGCCGTGGACGAGGACACGGCCGAGGAAGCGGCGGAGCTGATCCGGGTGGAGTATGAGGAGCTCCCCGGCGTGTTCGATCCGGAAGAGGCCATGAAGGAAGGCGCGCCCAGGCTCTATGACCACGTGGAAAACAACATCAGCTGGGATTTTCACATGGACTTCGGGGACGTGGAAAAGGGGTTCCGGGAAGCGGACCTGGTGCGGGAGGACCGGTTCGAGACGGGGCGGGTCATCACCGGGTATCTGGAGCCCCCGGCCGCCGTGGCCCTGTACGACTCCTCCGGCATCACCCTGTGGGCCGCAAAGCAGAGTCCTTACTTCGTGTACAGGCACATGGCGGACTGCTTCAAGCTGCCCCTGAACAGGGTGCGAATCATCCAGCCCTTCATCGGGGGAGGCTTCGGGGGCACCAAAAACGACTCCCTGGCCGGGGACTTCTGTACCGTGCTCTTCTCCAAGCGGACCGGGAAGCCGGTGAAGTTCGTCTACACCATGGAGGAGGTCCTCACGACGTGCAGGCGGCGGCACAACATGATCGTCCACAACAAGATGGGGATGAAGAAGGACGGGACCATCACGGCCATGCAGAGCAAGGTGATCGCGGACGGGGGGGCCCACACAGCCATCGGGCCCCTGACCATGTACCTGACGGGATGCATGAGCACCCTTCCCTACAATCTCCCGAACTTCAAGCACGACGCCTACCGGATCTATACGAACAACCCCATCGGAGCCGCCATGAGGGGGCACGGGGTGACCCACACCCGCTTTGCGGCCGAGCTCCAGATGGAGATGATGGCCGAGGAGCTGGGGATCGATCCGGTCGAGGTGAGGCTGAAAAACGCCGTCACCGCCCCGCACGAGACGGTCAACAAGGTCACGGTGAAGTCGTGCGGCCTGGTGGAAGGGATCCAGGAGATTGCAGCAAACCCGAGATGGAAGGAGAGGGAAAAAACCAAGGGAACCGACGGGCCCGTGGTCCACGGCGTGGGCATGTCTGCCACCTCCTACCTGGGCGGGGCGCGGCAGCGGGGGCACCAGTCCTGTGCGGCGATCGTGAGGCTGTGCGAGGACGGGACCCTGGACTACCTGACCGGCGCCACAGACTGCGGCCAGGGATCGGACACGGTCCTGGTCCAGATCATTGCCGAGGAGCTGGGCCTGCGGGTGGAGGACGTGGACATCAAGCGCGTGGACACCGCGGTCACCCCCTGTGACGCGGGCAGCTACGGAAGCCGGGTGACCGTGCTGGCGGGCAAGGCCGCGCAGAATGCAGCCAGGGAGGTCAAGGAACAGCTGGCCTCCTTTGCAGCGGAGAACTGGGAGGTCCGGCCCGAGGAGATCCTCTTCAAGGACGGCGCGGTCTCGGTCCAGGGCTCCCCGGATCTTTCCATGCCCTTTGACAAGCTCGCAAAGATCGCCTGTTACTCGGGCTCCGGCGCGGTGATCATTGGAAAGGGCTACTCGGATTACGGGATCGAGGTCCTGGACTTTGACAAGGGCATCGGGAACGCGGGGACCTCCTACAGCTTCACGTCCCAGCTCACGGAGGTGGATGTGGACACGGAGACCGGGTTCATCCGGTGCACGGACATGGTGATTGCCCATGACTGCGGCAGGCCCCTGAACCCCATCAACGTGGAGGCCCAGAACCAGGGTGCGGCCGTGCAGGGCCTCGGTCAGGCCCTGTACGAAGAGTTCCGCATGGACCGGGGAAGGACCCTCAATCCCACCCTGGTGGACTACAAGATGCCCCTGGCCCCGGACTCCCCGAACATCGAGGTCATCGACATCCTCACGGACGATCCGGGCGGTCCCTACGGGGCGAAGGAGGCCTCCGAAGGGGCGATCGTCAGCGTGCCGCCGTCGGTCTTCACCGCGGTTCATCACGCGACCGGCATCTGGTTCAAGGAGCAGCCCCTGACCCCTGAGAAGGTGGCCATGGCGCTGAAGAAAAAGAGGGAACAGGAGGGAACGGATGGATAGCTACCCGTGGTGGACGGACGAGCACAAGGCCTTTTACAAGGAGGTCCACGCGTTCGTGGAGGAGCTCATGCCGCGCGACGCGGAGTCGAGATGGAAGCGGGAGTTCCCTTGGGACATCTTCGAGAAGATCAGTGAGAAGGGGTACACGGGTGCGGGCGTCCCCGAGGAGTACGGTGGAATGGGGCTCGGCGCCACCGGGGCCTGCATCGCCGCGGAGGCCTTCAACCGGATGCCCGGGCCCGGCCGGGTCTTTGTGGGGAACATGCTCGGGGGGCTTCGCCAGATCATCGAGTTCGGGACCGAGGAGCAGAAGAAGAGGTTCCTCCCCAGGATCGCGAAAGGCGAGATCGGCGCCATCGTGATCACGGAGCCTTTCGCCGGCACCGATGCAGCGGCCATGGAGATGACGGCCCGCCGGGATGGCGACGTCTACCTCTTGAACGGCAAGAAGCGGTACATCGTGTCCGCCGGGGTCGCCGACAGGTACATGGTGTACGCGCGGACCAGCGGGGACCCGGAGGACAGGAAGCGATACCGGCACCTGACGGCCTTTGTCGTGGAAAAGGGCGCACCCGGCTTTACCGTGGAAAAGATGAACGAGATCATCGGGTTCGAGAACGTCCAGAACGGCGTGCTGGACTTCGAGGACGTCCCCGTGCCCGCGGACCAGGTGCTCGGGAAGGAGGGGGACGGCTGGTCCGTGATGACCGCGGGCCTCAACTTCGAGAGGAGCCTGATCTGCGCCCAGACCGCGGGCTGGATGGGGGAGCTCCTGCGAAACACGGTGCCCTTTGCACAGAGGCGGGTCCAGTTCGGCAGGCCCACCATCAGCTTCGTGAACAACCAGTTCAAGATCGCCGACCTGGTGAGCCGGGTGAAGATCTCACGACTGCTGACCTACTACACGGCCTACCTCTGGGACCTGGGCTGGGACATCACGCTGGAGTCCAACGTGGCCAAGGTCTACAACTGCGAAGGGGCCGTGACCTCGAGCCTGGACGCCATCCAGGTGATGGGCGGCGACGGGCTGACGCCCTTCTATCCGCTGGCGGCCCTGATGAGCGTCAGCAAGGTGGAAAACATCGCCGGGGGCACCATGGAGGCCTGCAGGATGGTGATCCAGAGAACGGCCATGAAGCAGATGGCCGAGGAGTTCAAGATGCCCCGGCGCGTCATCCACGAGGAGCTGGGGGTGCCGGTGCCTGCACCGGGGAAGCCCGGGACCTGCGACAGCGCGGATCCGGAAAACCTGTTGAAGGTCCTGGCCGAGGACTACCGGGTCAACCCGGGGCTTCACATGAGCCGCGAGGATCTGAAGGACATCTTTTCCGTGGAGGACGAGGCCTTGGACCGGACCCTGTGTGCCCTGGAGGAGGAAGGCCTCGTCAAGATCTGCAGGGACAAAAAGGGCATCGCCCTGGCCAAGGCCACCTATGACGGACTGCGACGTGCCTTTCCCGCGGACCACTACCGGTGGTTTCCCTCCTGGGTGGGTGAGAGGAGGCCGTTTTAAAAGGCGTCCCGGGCGCCCCGAGCCGAGGCAGAGCACATGCAGGGGCCGGCGCTTGCCGGCCCCTTTTGTGGTCGGATGAAAGGTCCGGAGGCATGGTCCCGCAAGTTTCCCCCTTGCCTGCCTTGTCGTGGGCAGGCATGGCCCCGCCTTGTTCTTCCCCCACGACGCCTCCACAAGCGCATCAAGACGGCTGTTTTTCCGGCATCCGGGTTTTCCCGCAATAATCAAACGCTGAGTGGGGGAAGCGAGACCTTTCCCTTCCGGAGCTGTTCGAGCATTTCATTTTCTGTTGGCATTTCCCTGATTCCTCCAGTTTTCCTGCTCAAGAAAAGATCCCGATTCAGGAAAACGCGCAACCTCAATTCCACTTCAAACGTCGAAGAAGCTCTTTTTCGCTATCGTCTTCGGGGAGGCGTTGCCGTGAAGCCCGTTGAGCATCTGAGACCGCCACTGCTCGAGATGGCTCTCATGGAGCCCCTTGCTCCGGAGAAAAGCCCCCAGCTCCTCACTCAGAAGCGAGGAGGCCTCCAGGACCACCTGGAGCTTCTCTTCCGCGCTCCAGTGCTGAAGCCGTTTCGCAGACATTCCTCGGCACAGCCGAGAAGCTATTCGGGAAGCAGCAAATGGTCGCTGGCCCATCGCCGCTGGCTTTCGGACCAGTCGTTTCCTCACCCGGCTCAGCAGATTGCCTTTCAAAAGTACATCGACAGCATTGAGCAGTGCGAGACGAGGGTGAAGCGCCTGACTGAGCAAATCGAGACCTTGTCGCAATGGGCACGCGAGACGTGCCCTGATCCAAGGCGCCTGGACCTATCGGCACCCTGCACGAGTGGGGCGTCGGTTGCGCGACAGGCGTGAGCGGCTTCCTGAAGCCGTTTCTCAAATCGGCTGGAATGCTCAGCTGCGTTTGTGCCAACGGTATCGCCGTATGCGTGCCCGAGGGAAACCTTCTCAAGTGGTGATCACGGCCATCGCTCGAGAGATGGCGGGCTTCCTTTGGGATATTGCGCGCCAGGTGCCTATGCCTATGGCAGCGTAAAACATCCGCAAGGCTTGAGAGGAGGAAGAATCTCACAAAAGGGCCCATATAAAGCCAAGTCAGGGGCAGGGGCAGGGGCAGGGGCGCAACCACGGCAGGAGACCGCCCCTACCCGTGCCTTGGCTGAAAATCAACACCAAACCCACAACCGCTGGGACAGGAAACGTATTTCTTGGTTGACACGGTCAGCCATATCAGCCGCCCCATGCTTCTTGGGGCGTTTGTCGAACTCCATCGATGATATCCGGGTAAAGCTTCCCGCCGCAGACGTAGTCCACGTCCCAGCTTTCCATGGCCTCGAAGAGCTTCTGATCCATGTAGCCGCTGTCGAAATGAAAAACGATGGGGACATCTTTGCGGTAGCGGCTTCGGATCAAGTGCACCACGCGTCGGATCATCCGCTCGGTCCCATGGCCGTGGTTACTGTGCTTGTCCCCGGAGCGGAGCACCGAATCGATGATAAAGCCCTCCCAGGTCATCTGGAGTGCACCGAATCCCAGGTACTTTTTGTACGTGGGCATCACGCCCTCTCGCTTGTGAGCGTCATTGCTGTTCATGCCCATGAGATCGATATCGAGCAGGATGATCGCAGGCCGGCTGATCTGGAGCCGCCACACAAAGAGCCGAGCAGGATCCGGCGACACATCCGGACCAGCGGCTAGGAGAAGGGCTGACAGAATCGCTTGACCGCATGGGAAGAAGCCATGTGGCGAGACGCGGTTTCGATAGCGGCTGCATAGCCCGAATCCTTTTGCAGATTGTCGAAGTAGCTCAAGTGGAGACTGGTGCCGTCGAGGAAGAAACAGAAAATCTGCTCAAGGAGGCTATCAACGGGGACCCCTTTGCGGTTTTTGCGAAGACAGCCGAGAAGGGCAGAAGGAGCACCTGGATAACCTTGATCTGGGAAACATAATGGACAAAAAATCATAAATACCTGTTGAACACGTCCATGTACGAGCGTTTTGATATTATTCGAATTGACACTTTTCATATTGACATTGAATTGATTTTTACTAAAATAGAATCTAACTCACATTTCGCGTACGTTCACGGGTTAGCGCCCCGCGCATTCGCGCCAATCCATGAGAGGTCAGGGCTTTGGGCTTTGAAATAGCAGGACATGGCGCCGCAGAGTACCTCGAAGGAAGACTTGCCGTTGAGGCGGCATGTCTGTCTGAGGGAGAGGATGCGCTCCACCCAGCGGTTGCCCTTTTCGGACTGGGTACCGAGGCTCCTTTTCCGCCACAGGACCGCATAACGGATCATCCGTTCGGCAAAGTTGTTCGTCGGCTCCACGCCTTCCTCGTGGGGAAACATCCAGAGACTCTCGATTTCCTTTTCCAGGCTTCGGACAAAGGTCCCCGCCGGATCCTTTTCGCCTCAATCCCGATTTTTACGGATCACCTTGTAGAATCTGGCGTACCAGGCCCGCCATTGGCCTACGGGGGGGGGCTCCTTGGCCATGCGAACCAACCGGCGGAGCTCATCTCTGGCATGGCGTCCGCAGGCTGCGATCTCCTTGTCGGCGTGCTCGCTGAGCCCGTTGGCTTTGCGGATGAGGTGGGCCAGGCACTTCTGGCGCATCCCCACCCAGTTCTGGTAAACGCGGTAATTGTCACTGACCAGGATTCCGGTCCACGTTCCGACGAGCTACTCAAAGGCCTTCATGGAGGGGTTCGCGTGCACCATGAAAAAGGCGACCACCGTGTTGGCCATCAACCAAATCCAATTCAGGTCCCCTTCCTTCTTCCAAGTGGTCTCGTCGATATGGTTGATCCGGGTGTTTCTGGCGCATTCCCCGATCCGCTCATAGTGCGGGACAATGGCCGCGGAGACCCTGTCCACCACCTTCTGGATGGCCCCGGTGCTGATGTGAAGCCCCAGCACGGAACCACAGAAGCTCTGAACCGTTTCCCGGCTGTTTCCTTGAATCCCGCTGATCTCTCCGATCATGGCGCTGAGCCTGGGGCCGTAGCCGGTCCTGTGCTCCGAAGGGATCTGCGCTCTCGAGGTCTGTGAGAGCACTTCTCGCACTGCTGCTCATGAAGGAGGAAGTGGTTGACCTTCATCTGGATTTCCGGCAGCTCGATCTCCTGATGGGTGTGATAGACCCCCTTGCCGATGAGGTCGGTTCCCCCACACGGGCACTGGATGGTGTAGACGTGCTCCTCATGGGTCGGGGCCAGAAGCGTTTGCTTGTGCCCCTTGTGCTCATCTGTCCTCCCCCCCTGTGCCAGGATAGTTGACGCGTTGATTGACAGAATTCTTAAGAGTAGAGTTGGGGGCGGAGGTGCGGATCCCCCCATGAGGTACTCGAATGAACGCAAAGAGTCCGTCCTGAAGAAGCTGTTCCCCCCACAACCGCTCTGTGGCTGATGTGGCCGAGGAAGAAGGCATCTCCCCCGGCCACGTTGCACAAGTGGCGAAGGGAAGCCGGTGAGCAGGGTCGTCTCCGCGCTTTTGCTTCATCTGTCTCTTCTTCTGGTCCGATTTCTTCTGCTTGCCCCGGTCTTTGAAGGGACCGTCGGAGGACGGAGGCTGGTCGGAGTTTGAGGAGCCGCGGTTGATGCGGACTTCCAGCTCTCCCAGACGCTTGGCAAGGTATGCGACAAGGGTTCGCACCGCAGGGGGCGTATTTTGCCAATCCTCGTCCGTGATGCGGAGATGTTCCGGACGATCATCCATGATGGAGCCGTTCCCGGAAGCGGCGTGTCAATGGGTAGACGAACACAGCCTTGGCCTGTCCGTGATAGGTGTATCGGGTCCCCCACTTGGCCGAGCCCCGGCTCTCGCCCAGGTACTGCCAGTTGGCCGCACGATAGCTGGTCCCGGGAAATCGGGAGATATCCACAAAGGTCTCCAGCCGCTGGACGGGCGTGTGGTAGAACGCCTGCCAGTCTCGCTCGAGCGCCCTGGCATTGGCGGCAAGCACCTTGGGGGCCAGGTGTCGGACCCGGACCCAGGGCAGGATCAGGAACCGCACGTTGTTGAGCCACCTGATGGAGGTTGCGTTTGCGGGTTGCCAAATTCCATCCGATGAAGGTGTCCCTGGAGGCCACTTTCCATGCCGCCGAGGCCCAGCCCAGGGCCGCCACCAGGCGCCCGTCGAGATGGACGAGGTACTGAGTGAGATACGAGCCCACGATCAGAGGCCGGCGCAGGTAGTGATATCGATGCACGAGATAGTCCCACAGGGACTCGTCGGCGCCCTGCCGGACCATGGTCAAGGCCAAGGAGCTAAAATGTTAAAAAATCATGTGGCCACAAGTGCCCGCGAAGTGCGCATTTCCTGAAAATCGATTCAAGGTATTGAATTGAAAAACAATCAACGATATCCCCACTTGCTGAAGCCTCGATGCGCAGGGGTTTTAGCTGGAGCTTTCTCGGGCTATAACCGTCAAAGAGCATAAGATTTTGAGGTGCATCCTCAATTGACTTATGTGCATATACAATTGAATTTGTTGGATTATGTTGGGTTTCCTAACACCCCGGACACATCCCGCTCCTTATACGGAGTCGCTACGCGAAAATCGGTGCTAATTTCAAGATGTGAAGGTAATTGTCTGATACAGGAGGTCGTGTGGAATATGAACGCCTTAAAAGAAACGGATTCTGACACAATCAAATCGCTAGCCAAGGAGATCCAGGAGATTTCCGAGGTTGTGAGGTTTGACAGCCTGATCTTACTTACATACACCGCGGAGGCGGTTAATCGATATCTGGAGCAGTCGCTGAAGCAATTCGACCAAGATCAAACGCGGATTAATATTCTTTACCTTCTGATAGGAAACGGGGGCAGTTTAACGCCGACAAAAATCAGTAAAGGTGTCAAT
>JAIPEI010000097.1 GCA_021737245.1 Deltaproteobacteria bacterium
GGGTGCCCTCGAGCCGGGGCGTCGGAGCCTGCTCGGAGGCTCCGCCCGGGGCGGGCCGGGATTCCGGCTCGGTTGTGACCGGCGGGGCGGCCGCCAGGTTCCGGGTGGGCCTCGGTCTCACGCACCCGGCGTTCAGGGCGAGAAACAGGACCAGCATTGCGGCAAGGGTCCAGGGAACGAGCGGACGGTTCTTCACGTGATTTCTCCTTTTTTTGTCCATGTGTTGTGTTTGCGCCCCGCTTAAGTAGCGGAGTATAAAGGACCCGAAAGGACGGGTCAACCGCAAACACGATTTATGGGACATTCATTCATTCATAAAATGATCGGTTTTTTTCACTCTCAGATCCATTTCCCATGCGGGCTTTTGCCTGCCCGCGGCATACCGGGACGCTCACGGCGGCCCGGATCAACCCGGGCCGCCCGGCCGGCCCCGTGGCCGTGTATCCCAGCTGCCGGACCGCCCGGTAGCGGAAAACGCTTCGGGCCGGCACGGTTCCGGGGTACTTGCCCGCCTGAGAATTTCCCCGGGCGTCACGCCGAAGACCTCCGCGGCCCGCTGCCGGTAAGCCACCGACAAATCATAATAAATTGCAGAGCTTGATTCCCGGCGCAAGTATATGGTAGAGATCCAGAGATCGATCTGCTGGGAGCCGTCTGGCCTTGAAGGCGGAAGGCCTCCCCGCCGATTAAGAGACGCCGAGCGGTGAACGATCGACGATTCTCTCCTGATCCAGTGGAAGGAGAAGACGAACGCGGATGCTGGAGCTCTTTTCGGCAGGCATGGAGTACTACATCCTGGGGTTCGCTGCGCTCGTAGGTTTTTACATGGCGGCCAACATCGGCGCCAATGACCTGGCCAACGCCATGGGGACCTCGGTAGGATCGGGCGCCCTGACCATGAACCAGGCGGTGGTGGTCTCCATGGTCGCCAACATGATCGGTGCGGTCATGGCCGGCGGGCACGTGACCAACACCATTCGAAAGGGGATGATCGATCCGAGCCTGCTGGTGGGCTCCCCGGAGAAGCTCCTCCTGGGGATGTTCGCCGCCCTGGTCGCGGCCGGGATCTGGGTCCAGATCGCCACCCACTTCGGTCTGCCTGTCTCCACCACCCACTCCATCGTGGGAGCGGTGGTGGGGTTCGGGATCATGGCAGTGGGTTTCGGCGCAGTGAGTTGGGGCACGGTGACCGCCATCGTGCTGAGCTGGATCATCTCGCCCATTGCCGGCGGAATCATAGGGGGAGGGGTGTACCTGTTCATCCGTCGCAAGATCCAGACCTCCAGGACCCCCTATGAGCAGACCCAGAGGTACGCCCCGTGGATGCTCACTGTGGTGTTCACGGTCCTGATCCTGTCGGTGATCTTCAAGGGGCTGAAGAACCTGCACCTGGATCTCGGCCTGGGCAAGGCCCTGCTTATCGCCATCCCTCTCTCTATTGCGGCCGGGTTCGCAGGGAAGATCCTGCTCTCCCGCCTGGGCGGCGAGGGGTGCCGCTGGATTCGAGGGGACGAAGAAGAAAAGGTGGAATGCGTGTTCCTCTACCTCCAGATCATCACGGCCTCCTACGTGGCGTTCGCCCACGGCGCAAACGACGTGGCCAACGCCGTGGGTCCGCTGGCCGCTATCTTCGCGGTGGTGAAGACCAAGACCGTGTCCATGCAGGTTGAGGTCCCCGCCTGGATGCTCGCCGCCGGCGGGGCGGCCGTGGGAGGGGGATTGCTGGCCTTCGGCTCGAGGGTCATGCAGACGATTGGAAGGAAGATCACGGAGATCACCCCCGTGCGGGGGTTCAGCGCCGAGTTCGGGGCGGCGACCACGATTCTGATCTGCTCGCGGCTCGGCCTGCCGGTTTCCACGACCCACGTACTGGTGGGATCGGTCATCGGCGTGGGGTTCATGCGGGGCATGGGGGTCCTGGACCTCCGGGTGATCCGGAACATCCTCTACTCCTGGTTCATCACCCTGCCGTTCACCCTGGTTCTTTGCATGGTGATCTACAAGCTGCTTGTCACCCTATTCCTGTAGTCAGGGGGAAGGTTCCATGCGTACGACCTTCATGTCGCTGTTTTTCAAGTCTCCCTTCGTGAACCTCAAGCGCCACGCGGACAAGGTGAGCGAGTGCGCCCGGGTGTTCCACAAGGCGGTGAAGTGCCATCTGGACAAGCAGTGCGAGATGTTCGACGACCTCACGGACCAGGTGGCCGTGCTGGAGTCCGAGGCGGACGCCATCAAGCGGAACATCCGCGGCCACCTGCCCAAGGGCGTGCTCATGCCCGTGGACAAGTTCCAGTTCTTCATGTACCTGCGGGAGCAGGACAAGGTCGTGGACGCGGTGGAGGAGGCCCTCTACTGGCTCTCCTACCGGCCCCAGGGGCTCGCGGACGAGGTGGGGGAGGACGCGCTCTTTCTCGTGGAAAAGGTCCTTCCGCCCATCGAGTCGCTCTCCCCCCTCGTGGAGAAGGCCTCCGAGTTCTTCAAGTCTCCGTCCGAGGCCCTCCGGGGGGAGATCAAGTCCGTCATCCGCGACATCCGCCAGGCCGAGCACGAAGCGGACCACCTGGAGCGGGAGCTGATGCACAAGATCTTCAGCACGGTCAAGGATCCCCTGTCCGTGTTTCACCTGATCCGGCTGGTGGAGACCATCGGCTCCATCGCCGATCACGCCCAGAACGCCTCGGACATGATGCGGGCCATGATCGCCGAGTAGCCGGCCGTACGGATCTCCATCAGGAGGGGGCACCCTCCCCGCCGATCCCCAGGCGGACCGTGAACGTGCTTCCCCTGCCCGGGGTGCTCTCCACCTCCACGCTTCCGCCGTGGATCTGAATGACGTGCTTGACGATGGCCAGGCCCAGCCCCGTCCCGCCCAGCTTGCGGCTCCGCGACCTGTCCACCCGGTAGAACCGTTCGAAAATGCGATCCAGGTGCTCGGCCGGGATCCCCGATCCACTGTCCTCGACGCGGACCACCGCTTCCCCGCCGGAACGGGCGGCGGAGACGCGGACCTCGCTTCCCGAAGGGCTGTACTTGACCGCGTTCTCCAGGAGGTTCACAAAGGCCTGCTCCAGGAGAACCGGGTTCATGGGGACGACGAGGCCGGGCGGGCACGAGATGCGAAACGGATCCTTCCGGACCCCGGTCTTCTCCCTCACCATCCCGGCCGCTTCGTGCAGGATTTCGGACAGGTGCCCGGGCTGGAGCCCGATTCCCCCGGCCTGCTCCTCCTCCTCGATGCGGGAGAGGTCCAGCAAATCCTCCAGCAGGACCTCCAGGCGCTCCGCGTGCCTGGCGATGATCTCCAGGAAGCGCTGCGTGGTGGCCGGGTCGTCCCGCGTTCCGGTTTCCCGCAGGGTCTCCACGAACCCCTTGATCGCCGTGATGGGCGTTTTGATCTCATGGCTCACGTTGGCCGCGAAGTCCCGCCGGATGTTCTCGAGCCGTCTCAGCCTCGTGATGTCGTCCAGCACGATGAGGGAGCCCATCCTGTCGCCCCGGTCGTCCCACAGCCCGGTCCCGTGGGCGTGGACGAGCCGGTCCTTCTCGACATGGATGCTCAGGTCCCGCTCCACGAGCGCGTCGCTCTCGAGGGTCTCGGCGACGAACCGCTGGAGCCCGGTGTTCCGGGACACCTCCTGGATGCTCCGGTTGCGCGCCCCGGCCGGGCTGCACCCCAGCATGCGGGCCGCCGCCGGGTTCATGCGGATCACCCGCTCCTCCACATCCACGGCGATGACCCCCTCGACCATGCTCGAGAGAACGGCCTCCAGCTGGTTCCGCTGCGTCCGGATGTCCCGAAGCCGTGCCTCCAGCTCGGCGGCCATCTGGTTCAAGGCCGCGGCCAGCGCGCTCATCTCCTCGGACTCGGGTACGGGAAGCCGGAAGTCCAGCTCGCCGGCCGCGAACCGCTCGGCCCCTTGCTTCATCGCCTCCAGGGGCCGGGCGTGACGCCGGGAGATCCAGAGGCTCAGGCCCGCGGCGAGCAGGGCCACGAGGAGCCCCCCCAGGGCGACCCTGGAGGTCATGCGGCCGATGGCGCGGTCGATGGGGGTGAAGGGGACGGAGGTCCGGAGCACGCCGAGAAGTCCGGAGTCGTGCTCGAGAGCGAGGCCGACGTACATCATCTCCTGGTCCAGGGTCCGGCTGTAGCGCGTCGACACGCCAACCCCCTTCCGGACGGCCCGGGAGATCTCCATCCGGTCCGCGTGGTTGTCCATGGCGGCCGGGTCCTCGTGGGTGTCCCCGACCACCCGTCCGGAGGGGAGGATCACCGTGACGCGGGTGGCGGCTTTCCCGCCGATCTCCTTGGCCAGGCGGTCGATGCGGGCATAGGCGCCTTCGAGAAGCAGGGAGGAGACGGGGCTCTCGAGAATGCGGGCGCGGGCCTCCAGATCCGCGGCGTACCGCTCGTGCAGGAAACGGTCGAAGGTCCGGGAGGCGAACCAGGTCGCGGCGCCGAGGGACAGGACGATGATGAGAAGGTAGGACGGGAAGAGCTGCCAGAGGAGTCGGGGTTTTCCGGACACGGGGCGTTACTCCTTGAATCGATACCCGACGCCGCGGACCGTCTCGACGAAGGCCCCGGCCGGACCGAGCTTTCGGCGGAGGCCCACGATCTGGACGTCCACGGATCGATCCGTGACCGGGTAGTCGTCCCCCCGCACCGCATCCACGATCTGTGAACGGGTGAAGACCCATCCGGGCCGCCGCGCCAGGTAGGCCAGGATGCTGAACTCCGTGTAGGTGAGGGTAACGGGCTGCTCATCCACGAGCACCTCCCGCCGGCCGGGGTGGATCACAAGGTTGTGGCGCCGGATGACGGCCTGCCCGCCGGGCTCCGGCTCTTTCCGGGCTCCGCGCCGCAGGATCGCCTTGACCCGTGCGACCAGGACGCGGGGGCTGAAGGGCTTGGTCACGTAATCGTCCGCGCCGAGCTCCAGGCCTGTGACCACGTCCGCCTCCTCGCCCTTGGCGGTGAGCATGACGATCGGGAGCTCGCGCAGGGACTCGTCCGCCTTGAGGAGCCTCGCCACCTCCAGCCCGTCGATGCCGGGCAGCATGAGGTCCAGCACCACGAGGGCGGGCCTGCTCGAGCGCACCCGTTCGAGGGCCTTTTCTCCCGTTTCGGCGCATGTGACCCGGTATCCTTCCCGCTCCAGGTGAAACCGGACGAGCTCCAGGATGTCCTCTTCGTCGTCCACAACCAGGATCTGTGCCTTGCCCATGGTCTTATCCGCCCGCCGTACGTTCGTTCTCGGATGTCCTGTGCCTTCCGTCGCAAGGGTCCGTCGGGAAGGTCCCGCCGGTCGAGAGTATACCATGTAAAACCCGAATGTCAGCGGATGATGTGGATTTTGTGAGATTTTCGTCAGGGCTTGCGGCCCGTGTGCAGAGAGGTGATGCCGAGGGTGAGCGGGTGAACCTCCACGCGCTCGAGCCCAGCACCCCGCATGAGGCCGGCAAAGGCGGCGGGGGAAGGAAAGCTCATGATGGAACGGGCCAGGTAGTGGTAGGCCCCGGGGTTCGGTGAGAAGAGACGGGCCACCCCGGGAAGGATACGGTTCAGGTAGATCTCGTAGAGGGGGCGAAAAATCCGTGATCGGGGCAGGGTCATCTCCAGGACCAGTACGAGGCCCCCGGGAACCACGACACGGGCCATTTCCCGGAGCGCGGCCTCCCGATCGGGCATGTTTCGGATGCCGAAGGCCACGGCGGCCGCGTCGAACCGACCGTCCGCAAAGGGCAGGCCCAGGGCGTCTCCCTGGATGAGCTGAATCCGGGAGGACAGGCCGGCGCGCCGGATCTTGGCCCGGCCCCGCTCCATCATCTCCCCGACCAGGTCGGTGCCCACCACGCGGATGTGCGGGTGCTTTTGCGCCGCCTCGATGGCCAGGTCGCATGTGCCCGTGGCCACGTCCAGGAGGCGGTGGGTGCGAAAGAAGCGCATTTCGGAGACGGTCTTCCTGCGCCACGCCACGTCGCGGCGGAGGCTCAGAACGTGGTTCAGAAGGTCATAGGTCCCCGTGACCGTTCCGAAGATGTGGCGGATGACGCGCACTTGCTCGGGATCGGTTCGAAGGGAGCCGGGAGAGGTCTCGGGCTCGCGGGTCATGGCTTTTCCAAAGGTTCGGGGGAGCAGTCGGGAAGCGGGTCTGCAAAGCCCTCATTTCACCCTTTTGTCTTGACTTTCCAAACACCTGAGACTAGTTTCCATCCAGAAAGGGGATTTTTGACAAAAAATCTTCCTTTCTGAATTGGAAACACCACAATGCCCAAAGTTCGTTTATATGGGCACGAGACTGGGTTCAGCCTGCGGCCCGTTGGACGGAGCAACCATCCGAGCCCCCGCCGGGGGCTGCAAACGATCAACCGTGGTGTGGAGTTCGATTCCACGGGGAGCGTGTCTCATGGCATTGACCAAGGCAGACCTGGTGGAGTCCCTGGCCGAACGGGGATACAGGCGAAAAGAAGCGGTTGAGCTGGTGGAAACCATGCTGGAGATCCTCAAGGAGACGCTGGCCCGGGGAGAGGACGTCCTGGTGTCCGGTTTCGGAAAGTTCTGCATGAAGCGGAAGAGGACCCGCAGGGGCAGGAATCCCCAGAGCGGCGAGAACCTGGTCCTTCCCGAGAGGCGTGTGGTCACCTTCAAGTACTCCTCCGTGCTCCGCGACAAGATCAACGGGAACTCCGACTGACAACCCCTGTCCCGCCCACGGGCGAAGACACGGCCTCCCTCATGCATGAGATCCGCCTTCCCGCAAGGGCCTGCCGGGATCAGTGTGCGGGGCCTTTTCCGCAGCAGCTGCCCGGGCCGGAGCACGAGGCGCGGTCCGGCGAGGTGCCGCAGCAGGCCGTGTCGCCGGGGCCGGGCACGGCGTTCCGGGCGGTTCCCGACAACGAGGAGTGGGCGGAGAGGAGCCGCTTGAGACGGGTGCCGCCGCAGGACCTGCAGCGGACATCGTCGTCCTCTGCGATGACCAGCAGCTCGGTGATTTCCCCACAGTCCAGGCAAAGATGGTCGAACAGGGGCATGGTCTGTTCCTCCTTGGAGGTTCCTGGAGAGGGACCGGTCATCCCGCTGACGAGACCGGCCGGTTCGTTTGCGGGTTTCCGTTCCACCTCCTAGTGGCGGCAGCCGCCCTCTCCGCCTCGATGTCCTGCGCAGGTCATCTCGAAGGCGAACTCGGGCAGCTTTCCGGAGTTGAGAAGATCCAGGTTCTCGCGCACGCTTCCTTCGACACCGCGAAAGACCCGAACGCCCTCGGCCTGAAGCTTGCGGAGGGCCCCCGCCCCGATGCCGCCCACCACCACGGCGTCCACCGGCCTTCCGCCGAGGGCCCGGCCCGGTTGGCACTGCCCGTGCTCGTGGTGATGGTCCTCGTTGGTCACGGCCTCGAGGTCGCCGCCTTGTGCGTCCATGAGGACGAACCAGGGCGCCGAACCGAAGTGTCCGTACACCGGGCTGTCGAGGCCCTTGTTCTCCTCTACGGGGAACGCGATCTTCATGTTTTTTTCTCCCGGTTTCTTATGCTGGTGCCCATATAAACGAACTTTGGGCATGGCTGCGTTTCCGATTCAGAAGGGAGGATTTTTTTGTCAAAAAGCCCCTTTCTGGATGGAAACCATGCTCGGCCGGGCCGCGCTCAACGGCCGCGGGAATGATAAAGCGGCGCCTCCCGCCTGTCAAGCGGGTGTGGATACACCCGGTCCTTCGGCCGAACGCCGAAGGACCGGGCAACGACGCTAATCCGGTTCGTGGTACACCGGGGGGCCCAGCTCACTGAGCCTGAAGTTGTGAAAGATGTTGTGCCCGTTGTAGTCCAGGACACGCAGATCGTCCTCCTGATAGAGGTCCCCCATGACGACGTTGAAGTGCTTGCCGTACCGCTTCTTGACCTCGTCCTCAGGGACCTCGAACACGAGGAACTTCTGGATTCCCTTGGCCTCCAGCTTCTTGATGAAGCCGGGATCGGCAAAGGTGTCGTGGGTGGTGAGAACCAGGATCGGTCCGGTGCCGGAGAAAAGGATGCCTGCCTTCATATTACCACCTCCTTTGGCTTTCCGGGGAAGGATCGGCCGGGACGAACCGGCCCCGGCCTTTGTGTGGCCGCACCGAAGATGCGGATCCGCAACCGATTTCGTCACCATTATATCAAAACAGAAAAACGATGTTCAGGGGAAAGGCAAATCAGGATCACCTCGGGTCAGAGAATGACGAGGTGGATGTCCAGGGCCCGGACGCTGTGGGTGAGGCCGCCGGCGGAGACGAAGTCCACGCCGCTCTCCGCCGCCGCGCGAAGGGTTGCTTCGGTGATGTTTCCGCTCGCCTCGAGCTCGATGCCCGGGGCCCTGGCGTCCCGGATCCTCACGCAGTCGGCCATCCGCCCGGGGGGCATGTTGTCCAGCATGATGCGGTCGGGACCGGCGGAAAGGGCCTCCTCGAACTCGGACGTGGACTGGACCTCCACCTCGATCCGCAGACCGGCGCGGTCCGGACGGGCTTCCCGGAACTCGACGGCCTTTCGGACCGCGTTGCCGGGGCCCCCGCAGGCCGCTACGTGGGTGTCCTTGATGAGGATCATGTCGTGGAGCCCGAAGCGGTGGTTTTGCCCGCCGCCGGCCAGCACGGCCCGCTTCTCGAGGGCCCGGAGCCCCGGGGTCGTCTTTCGGGTGTCCAGGACGGTGGCGCGGGTTTCACTGACGAGGGAGACGAACCGGGCCGTTCGGGTGGCGACGCCGCTCAGCCGCTGAAGAAAGTTCAGGGCCGTGCGCTCGCCTGCGAGGATCGGGGCCAGGGCCCCGGACAGCCGGCAGATCTCGCGACCCGGCTCGAGCCGCGCCCCGTCCTCCAGCAGCACCTGCACCGCGAGGTCCGGATCGAGCCGGGCGAACAGCGGCGCGAGGAGGAAGGTCCCGGCGAGGACCCCGGTCTCCTTGCTTCGGATGACGGCCTCCCCCCGGGCGTTCTCATCCAGCACGGCGAGGGAGGTGACGTCGCCGGCGCTCCCCAAATCCTCCTCGAGGGCCATGTCGAGAAGGGGGAACGGGTCGATTTCCTGGGGTCGTACGTCCATGGATCCCTCTCGGGCGGAAACTTTCCGGTGGTCACGGGAAAAGCATAGGAGAGGGGCCGGGGGTTGTCAAAGCAAAAGACCCGAAAGCCGCTCCTGTTGACAAACAGGGGGCGGGACCGTATGGTGGCCCCTGTGTACCCGGCCGGCCCGGTGCCGGCTGCAGCAAACCCCAACGAAACGGGATCCCTCATGCCCATGCCCCGCACCACCCGCGAGAGCCCGGCCGTGCATGCCTGCAAGTTAATCGTTTTGCTGGCGCTCTGCCTGATCCTGCCCGGCCCGGCCGCGGCCCAGCGTTCCTTCCCCGAGCCCCGGGGCCCGGTCAATGACTTCGCCAACGTGATCCCCCTGAAGCAGGAGCAGCAGATCGAGGCCGTGACCGGTGAGCTCTACCGGAAGACCGGGATCCCGGTGGTGGTGGTGACCATGCCGGACATCGGCGGCGACGACTACAACGAGTACGCCAACCGCCTCTACGAGGCATGGGGCATCGGCGGAAAGGGAGAGGACAAGGGGGTCCTCCTCTTCGTGACGGTCGAGGAACGCAAGATGCGGATCGAGGTGGGCTACGGCACCGAGGGCGTGATTCCGGACGGGCTCGCCGGCCAAATCCGGGACCAGTACATGGTCCCTTACCTGAAAAAGGACCGGTACGGCGAAGGGCTCCTGATGGGGGCCGCGGCCGTGGCGCAGATCCTGGCCGAAAGCGAAGGCGTGGAGCTCACCGGCCAGGTGCCGGCCGCATCCGGGACCCGCACCCGCAAGAGCCGGAGCGGTGGGTTCGCCTTCTTCCCCATCATCCTGATCGTCCTCTTCCTCCTCCTCTCCTCCAGGAGGCGGGGCGGCTCCGGCGCCTGGCTGCTTCTTCCCCTCCTGCTCGGAGGCGGGGGACGAATGGGGGGGGGAGGCGGAGGCGGTTTCGGCGGCTTGA
>JAIPEI010000098.1 GCA_021737245.1 Deltaproteobacteria bacterium
ACCCGTTGCTTTCCCGTAGAGCTCCTCGCCGAGGAGCACGACCCCCGGATGGCGGACGGCATGACCGCGAGATTGACCCTCCCGCTCCAACCGTCCGGGGTCCGGGTCCTGGTACCCTCCGACTGGCTTTCCGAGGCGGACGGGCGGATCGGCCTGTTCGTGGCCGAGGAGGGGCGGGCCCGCTTCCGGCCCGTGACGCTGGGCGACTACTACGAGCGCCGGGTGGAGATCCTGGAGGGCCTGGAGTCCGGGGAAACCGTGATCACCACGCCCGCAGGGCTGCACGACGGGGACCCGGTGCAGGTCGAGGCGTCGCCGTAAGCGGATGTCCGGTTCTTCCTGGTGAACAGGGTTTCATGAAAACATCATGTTCCTGACCCGATTCGGCGTAGAGCGCCCCGTGGTGGTCCGGATGACCCTGCTGCTGGTGGTGGTCCTCGGCGTCTACTCCTACCGTGCCATGCCGCGCTACCTGGACCCGGACCTCACCGTGGGCCAGGCCCTGGTGATCACCGTCTGCCCGGGATTTTCCCCCGAGGAGATGGAGAAGCTCGTCACCAATCGGATCGAGGAGGAGCTCCAGGGCATCTCCGAGATCCGGCGTTTCGCGTCCAACTCGTTCGAGAGCACGTCCAAGATCCACGTCCATTTCCAGACCGACCTGACGGAACGGGAGATCGACCAGGGCATGCAGGAGGTCAGAAACGCGGTGGACCGTGTGGACGATCTCCCCGGGGAGGCCGAGCCCCCGCGGGTCCTGGAGATCGACACGGCGGTGTTTCCGGTCTGCCTGGTGGGTCTTGCCGGCTCTCTCCCCATGATGCAGCTCCAGGACATCGCCTCGGACGTGGGAGACCTGCTGGAGGAGATCGACGGGGTCTCGGAGATCAACGTCTACGGCGAGCGGGAGCAGGAGATCCGGGTCGAGCTCGACCCCCTGCGGATGGCCGGCTATGGGATCACCGTCTCCCAGGTGGCCCGGGCCCTGGCCGAGCGGTCGAGAAACCGCCCCGGGGGGGTCCTGGAGATGGGGGATCACGAGGCGACCATTCGCCTGGTGGGGGAGCCGGACACCCCCGGGGGCCTGGGGGAGGTGGCCCTGGCGAGCGGCGAGGGCGGCACCGTGTACCTCGACGACATCGCCCGGGTGAGGCCGGCCCTGGAGCGGGCCGCAACCAGGACCTTCATCGACAAGGAGCAGGCGCTCGTCCTGGCGGTCCAGCGCAAGAAGAACACGGACATGATCCGGATCGTCGATGAGGTCAAGCGGCTGATGGCGGACGCGGGCGACCGGCTCCCGGGTCTGGACTGGACCCTCTACTTCGACCAGGCCCGCGTGAGCAAGAAGCGGATCCTGGAGCTTCAGAGCAACGCCGTCCTGGGCGTGGTGGCCGTGTTCTTTATTCTCTGGATCGCGCTGGGACTCCGAAACGCCGTCTACGCCTCCATCGGCATACCCGTGGCGTTTCTCATCACCTTCACGATGATGCACGCCTTCGGTCTGAGCATCGACGGGGTCACGCTCTTCGGGCTCATCCTCGTGCTGGGGATTCTCGTGGACGACGCCATCGTGGTCCTGGAGAACATCTTCCGGTACATGGAGGCCGGTTTGAAGCCTGTTCAGGCGGCGCTCCAGGGAAGCCGGGAGGTGCTCGGTCCGGTGGCGGCCTCGGTCACCACGAACATGGCCGCCTTTTTCCCTCTCCTCTTCATGGTCACCGGCGTGATCGGCCGCTACCTGGCCATCCTGCCCCAGATCGTGCTCTTCGCCCTGGCGGCCTCGCTCTTCGAGGTGTTCTTCATGCTCCCGAGCCACGTGGTGGAGCTGACGCCGGAGAGATCCGTCCAGCGCACCGCACGGAGGCGGGGACCCGACCTCTTCGCCCCCCTCCGCCGCCTCTACTACCCCTACCTGAAGCGGCTGCTTCGCCATCGGTACGTGTCGGTGCTGGTGATCGTCTTCTCCACCGTCCTGGCCTTTGTTCTCTACTTCCAGACCGATTTCGAGATGTTTCCCAAGACCGATGCGTTTCCCCGCTTCAACATCCACTTCGATCTGCCCGTGGGGGCCTCCCTCGACCGGACCGAGTCCGTGCTCATGGGGCTCTCGGACCTGGTGAAGCGCGAGGTGGGCCCCGACCTGGTGGCCCCCATCGCCATCGCCGGCATGAAGGAGGTGAACTACGAGCCGCTCTACGGACCCCACTTCGGCATGCTCAACGTGGTGCTCGCCTACCCGGAGGAGCGGGATCGAGGCGTGAAGGAGATCCTGGAGGGGATCCGGGACGACGTGGAACGTTACCTGCGGCGGCAGGGAGCGGTCGCCCTTGCCCTGGAGCGCCTGCTGGAGGGGCCGCCCGTGGGCGCGGATGTGGACCTGAAGATCCAGGCGCCGACCTGGGCGCAGTCGGCGGAGATCTCCCGCCGCATCCGGGAGGAGATGGCCCGGCACCCGGGGGTCGTGGACGTCCGGGACAGCTACGCCCGGGACAAGCAGTTCATGGAGGTGACCGTGGACGAGGGCCGGGCGCGGGAGCTGGGCATCTCCCAGGCCGATCTGGAGATGATGGTCCAGGCGGCGTTCCACGGTCTTCCGGTGGGCACGTACAACCGGGGCGACGAGGAGCAGGAGATCAAGCTCAGGGTCCTTCCTCAGTACCGGCAGAATTTCGAGGACTTGACCCGGCTCCGGTGCATTCTGCCGGGCGGGCGGACCGTCCCTCTCCGTGAGGTGGCCCGGATCCGCATGACCCCGGGGTTCCATGACATCTACCACTATAAGGGAAAGCAGACCGTCCAGCTGACCGCGAACATCCGGGCCGGGCGGCAGGAGGGGAACGGCGGGTTCCTGGCCAATCTCAGGGGAGACCGGATGACCGCGGTCAAGGCAAACGGGATCGCCCGCGAACGGTTCGAAGAGATCCGTCACGCCTACCCCGGGGCCCGCATGATCGCGGGGGGGCTGCAGGAGGAGACGAACACATCGCTTTTGGAGCTCAGGAACGCCGGCGCGCTGGCGCTTTTCCTGATCTTCTTCATCCTGGCCCTTCAGTTCAACTCCTTCGGGCAGCCCTTCATCATCATGATCACCATCCCGTTCGTCACGCTGGGGGTGATCATCGGGCTCCTGGTCACCGGAAACCCGCTGACCTTCGTCACCCTGGTGGGGCTCCTGACCCTCACGGGCATCGTGGTGAACGACTCCCTGGTGCTGATCGACTTCATCAACAGATACCGCGGAGAAAACCCGGACAACCTGTACCTGGCGATCTTGAGGGCCTGCCACGTGCGCATGCGGCCGATCCTCCTCACCTCGCTGACCACCATCTTCGGCCTGGCTCCCATGGCCTTCGGCCTGGGGGGGAAATCCCCCTTCTGGGCTCCTCTGGCCACGGCCATCATGTGGGGGCTGGCCTTTGCAACGCTCCTCATCCTCTCCATGGTGCCGGCCTACTACGCCATCCTTCAGGACCTGCGTTACCTGGTCCGTCACCGCCGCCGGCGAAGAGGGGAGACGATCCGGGAGATCGAGGCGGCGTTCGAGCACCCCGACATCCGGCCTTACATGTGAACGCGCCCCGGTCTCACCTCCACCGCCACCGCCACCGCCACGCCACCCGCCTTTTTCCTTGACACTCCGGGGGGTATTGTCTATAGTCCGCTCGCGGTACGGACCGACGAACCGGAACAATTTCCGGAACCATATTCACAAGTTGACGCACTGTTTCCCATGACGCTCGAAGAGCTTCTACTGCAAAAAAGGGACGCCATCAAGGCCCGGTGGCTGCAAGCCGTACTGGAGAGCTACCCTCCCGACTCCAGACGCTTCTTCAAGAAGCAGAAGGACCAGTTTGCCAATCCGGTGGGGCATGCCTTTTCAACGGAGCTGGAGAACCTCCTTCAGGAGATCATCGAGCCTTCGGATCCCGAACGCCTCAGGGCCTCCCTGGACCGGATCGTTCGCATCCGCGCGGTCCAGGAGTTCGCACCCTCCCAGGGTCTCTCCTTCCTCTTTCTGCTGAAGCCGATCGTCCGGGAGGTGGTGACGGACGCCGGCCGGGATGAGGATCTGCAGCGTGAGATGGAGGCCTTGAGCACCCGGATCGACGGGGCCGTCCTCGCGGCGCTCGACGTCTACATGACCTGCCGGGAGAAGCTCTACATCCTCAGGGCCGATCAAATGAAGAACCAGGTCTCCGCGCTTCTTCGAAGGGCGGGGCTGATCAGCGAGGTCCCCTCATGGGATGCCGCTTCTGAAGAGGGCAGCGAAAATCATCCACTGAATTCAACTTGAAACGAGGTAGCAGTCAATGAACTTTGTGGTCAGCATCGTGTTTTCAGGTGCAGTGGTCACCCTGCTCGTCCTGATTCCCTGGGTGGGCGTGGGTGCTTTTGATCTGCGCGTCCTGTTCGGCATCGTGATCCCGTACGCGGCGGTGATCACGTTCTTCGCCGGGCTCGTCGCGAAGGTCATCGGGTGGGGAAGGTCGCCCGTGCCGTTCCGGATTCCCACCACCGCCGGCCAGCAGTGGTCCCTTCCCTGGATCAAAGCGAACCGGGTCGACAATCCGAAGGGGAACGGCGGCGTCGTGCTCCGGATGATCTTCGAGGTGCTCCTCTTCCGGTCCCTCTTTCGAAACACGCGCATGGAGTTCCGCAACGGGCCGAGGATCACCTACGAGTTCGAGAAGTGGCTGTGGCTCTTCGGGCTGCTCTTCCACTACGCGTTCCTGGTGATCATCATCCGGCACCTGCGGTTCTTCACCGAGCCGATCCCCTTCTTCGTCAAGCTCCTGGAGAACCTGGACGGCTTCATGCAGATCGGCATCGCCCCGCTCACCGGCTATCAGCTGCCGGGCCTCTTCCTGAGCGGCATGGTGCTTCTCGCGGCCGTGGGGTTTCTCTTCCTGCGCCGCCTGCTCTCCGCTCAGATCCGCCACATCTCCCTTCCCGGGGACTACTTCCCGCTGTTCCTGATCGGTGCGATCGGCTTCACGGGGATCCTGATGCGCTACCTGCTCAAGGTGGACATCGTGGCCGTCAAGGAGCTCACCATGGGCCTCGTGAGCTTTCATCCGACCATCCCGGGAGGTGTCGGCGTCCTGTTCTACATCCACCTGTTCCTGGTGAGCGTTCTGTTTTTTTATTTCCCCTTCAGCAAGCTCGTCCACCTGGGGGGCGTCTTCCTGAGCCCTACGCGGAACCTGGCCAACAACAGCCGGGCCGTGCGGCACGTCAACCCCTGGAGCTACCCCGTCAAGACCCACACCTATGACGAGTACGAGGAGGAGTTCCGGGACAAGATGGTCGAGGCGGGGCTGCCGGTGGAAAAGGCGCCCGAACCCGAGGAAGAAGCCTCCGAAGAAGAGACCGGAGAAAAGGAGTAGTCATGGCTGACCTTCCCAAACCCGAAGAACTCGTCCAGATCGATCATTCCCCGTCCCTCCACAAGGGGTTGCTGGGATGGATGGACACGCCCGTCCGGATCCGCGAAGGCATCGCACTCTATGCCGGCAAGCCGCAGAGCCTCGAGTATGTGGGGATGCCGAACCCCCGGGAATGGAACCCGCTGGACGAGGACTGGAAGCTTCCCGAGAACTGGAAGGAGATCATCCTGGACGGGCTGCGGGAGCGGCTCGACCGCTTCCGGTCCCTCAAGGTGTTCATGGACATCTGCGTCCGATGCGGCGCGTGTGCGGACAAGTGCCACTTCTTCATCGGCGGCGGGGATCCCAAAAACATGCCCGTCCTGCGGGCGGAGCTCCTTCGCTCGGTCTACCGGAAGGAGTACACCACGGCCGGCAAGATCATGGGCAAGATCGCCGGCGCCCGCGAGCTGACCTACGACGTGCTGAAGGAGTGGTGGTACTACTTCTTCCAGTGCACGGAGTGCCGGCGCTGCAGTCTCTTCTGCCCTTATGGGATCGATACGGCCGAGGTCACCATCATCGGCCGCGAGCTCCTCAACCTGATCGGTCTCAACGTGGACTGGGTGGCGGCGCCCGTGGCCAACTGCTACAGGACGGGAAACCACCTCGGCATCCAGCCCCATGCCTACAAGGACATGATCGACTTTTTCTGCGAAGACCTGGAGGAGGTCACGGGCATCCGGCCGAACCCCAGTATGAATCGAAAGGGTGCGGAGATCCTTTTCATCACGCCTTCCGGCGACGTGTTCGCCGATCCCGGCACCTACACGGCCATGGGCTACATCATCCTGTTCCACTACCTGGAGAGCCTGGGCCTGGATATCACCTGGAGCACCTATGCGAGCGAGGGCGGGAACTTCGGCTTCTTTACGAGCCACGAGATGGCCAAGCGGCTCAACGCCAAGATGTACGCCGAGGCCGAGCGGCTCGGCGTGAAGTGGATCCTGGGCGGGGAGTGCGGCCACATGTGGCGGGTCATTCACCAGTACATGGATACCTTCAACGGCCCGGCCGATCACCTGGAGGTCCCGGTCTCCCCCATCACCGGGACCCGGTTCGAGAACGCCGCATCCACCAAGATGGTCCACATCACCGAGTTCACGGCCGACCTGATCAAGAACAACAAGCTGAAGCTCGACAAGAGCCGGAACGACAACCTGGTGGTGACCTATCACGATTCCTGCAACCCGGCCCGGGGAATGGGCCTCCTGGAAGAGCCCCGGTATGTCATCAAGAACGTCTGCAACCACTTCTACGAGATGCCGGAGAACACGATTCGGGAGCAGACCTTCTGCTGCGGCAGCGGGGCCGGACTGAACGCGGGCGAAGACATGGAGCTCCGGATGAGGGGAGGCATGCCTCGGGCGAACGCCGTGCGGCACGTGCACGAGAAGCACGGCGTCAACATGCTGGCTTGCGTCTGCGCCATTGATCGAGCCGCCCTTCCCCCGCTCATGGAGTACTGGGTCCCGGAGGTGGATGTCACCGGAGTCCACGAAATGGTCGGTAACGCCCTAATCTTGGACGGGGAGCAGAAGCGGACCACGGATCTGCGCGGAGAACCGCTCCCCGGCATGGAGGAGGAAGAGGATGTATGACGGCGGCAAGATCATAACCGGGCTTGTGATCGGTCTGGCCCTCCTGCTGTTCCCGTTCTTTTACACGGCCGGAAAGGCAGCCCGGGCGCCGGAGCGCGAGCTCACGGCCAAGGCCAAGGAGGCGGAAAAGTGTATCGAGGCCACGGCCTTCATGAAGACCGGGCACATGAAGCTCCTCGACGAGTGGCGGGATGAAGTCGTTCGCGACGCGGACCGATACTACACAAGCAACCTCACCGGCGAGGTCCATTACAAGAGCATCCAGGTCACCTGCATGGAATGCCATTCGAACAAGACCAAGTTCTGCGACAGGTGCCACACCTACGCAGGCGTGGACCCCTTTTGCTGGGATTGTCACATCGCACCGAAGGAGAGTGAGTGATGGGCGTCAACAGACGAGAATTCTTGAAGATCGCCGGGCTCTCCACCCTGGTGGGCCTGGGGGGGAAGACGGCCTTTGAGCTGTTGGCCCCGGGAGAGCTGGAAGCCCGGGAGGCCCCCCTCGGCGAAGCGCAGAAATGGGGCATGGTCGTGGACATGCACAAGATGGACGAGCCCTTGATGGACAAGTGCATCGAGGCCTGCCACCGCTTCCACAACGTCCCCAACATCGGGACCCCCAAGGAGGAGGTCAAGTGGCTCTGGAAGGAGACCTATCACCACTCCTTTCCCGGCAGGGAGAACGAGTACCTGACCGAGGAGGTCGAGGAGATGCCCTTCCTCCTGCTCTGCAACCACTGCACCAACCCGCCCTGCGTCCGGGTCTGCCCCACCAAGGCGACCTTCAAGCGCGAGGACGGGATCGTCATCATGGACATGCACCGGTGCATCGGGTGCCGGTTCTGCATGGCGGCCTGCCCCTATGGATCCCGGAGCTTCAACTGGGGAGACCCCCGAAAGGCCCCGGAGGCCCTGAACCCCGGCTTCCCCTGGAACCCCGACTACCCCACCCGCAGCATGGGGGTGGTGGAGAAGTGCAACTTTTGTGCGGAGCGCCTCGCCAAGGGGCAGTACCCGGCCTGCGTGGAAGCGGCCGCCGAGGAGGTGGAGGGCGCCCTGGTGTTCGGGGATCTCGCAGACCCCGAATCGGAGCCCCGGGCGGTCCTTCGCGAACACTACACGATCAGGCGGAAACCCGAGCTTGGCACGGGACCGAACGTTTTCTACGTGATATGAGGTCGATATGTTTGAGAAGACAATTCGAGGAAGTCAGAGATACTGGGGATGGTTGTTCTTCCTGCTCGTGCTCATGGGCATCGGGTTCGGTGTCTACCTCTACCAGTTCTTCGAAGGCCTGAAGATCACCGGGATGAGCCGTGACGTCTCCTGGGGATTTTACATCGCCCAGCTGACCTATCTGGTCGGCGTGGCCGCCGGGGGCGTGATGGTCGTTCTGCCCTACTATCTCCACGACTACAAGGCCTTCGGCCGCATCACGATCCTGGGCGAGTTCCTGGCCATTGCGGCGGTGATCATGTGCATGCTCTTCGTCTTCGTGGATTTGGGACAGCCGACCCGCGTCATGAACGTGATCATCCACCCCACGCCCAACTCCATCCTGTTCTGGGACATGACCGTGCTGAGCGTATATCTGCTCCTGAACATCGTCGTGGGATGGAATGTGCTGAGTGCGGAGCGGAAGGGGATCCCCTACCAGAAATGGGTCAAGGTGCTGGCCTACGTTTCCATTCCCTGGGCCTTCAGCATTCACACGGTCACGGCCTTCCTGTATGCGGGTCTTCCGGGGCGGCACTACTGGCTCACGGCCATCATGGCCGCGCGCTTTCTTTCCTCCGCCTTTGCGGCCGGACCGGCGCTGCTGCTCCTGCTCTGCCTGATCGTGCGCAAGGTGAGCCGGTTCGATCCGGGCAGGGAGGCCGTCCGGACCCTGGGCGGGATCGTGGCCTATGCGTTCATCATAAACGTGTTCTTTTTCCTGCTCGAGCTGTTCACCGCGTTCTACAGCCAGATCCCGGGCCACATGCATCCCATCCAGTTCCTCTTCACGGGCCTGGAAGGACACACCTACCTGGTTCCCTGGATGTGGACCGCAGCCGCGGTCGCCGTTGTGGGCTTGATCCTGCTCATCGTGCCCGCTACCAGGCGAAACGAAGACACCCTGGTCGTGGGCTGCGTGGCGGTCATTGTCAGCACCTGGATCGACAAGGGCCTCGGCCTGATCATCGCCGGTTTCACGCCCAATCCCTTCGAAGGGGTGACGCCCTACTGGCCCACCCTGCCGGAGATGCTCATCTCCATCGGGGTGTTTGCAACGGGGTTCTTCATCCTCACCGTGCTCTACAAGATGGCGATCGGTATCAAGGAAGAGGCGGCCGGGGTGTCCTAGCGGGCGCAAGCCTTCTTCGCCGGGTTTCAGGCAGCCCCGATCCTCACACGGATCGGGGCCTGCTTTTGGGGGCCCAAAAACAACTTGACACGGTGGGGTTCCTCTGTTAAATCGAGCCGTGTCGTGCCCGCGGCGGAGCTGAATTCAGAACGCAAGATGTTGGATTTCTAAATCAATTCCAAATATGGGAGGAAGAGAGCATGGGTTACGAAGTCGTAGTGGACAAGGAAAAATGCGAAGGCTGCGAGGAGTGCGTGGAAGTGTGCCCCGTGGATGTCTACGAGATGGTGGATGGAAAGTCGGAACCGGTCAATGCCGAGGAGTGCCTGGGCTGCGAGAGCTGCGTCGAGGTGTGCGATCAGGAAGCCATCACCGTGACGGAGGTTTAACCTCCTCCTTCCCGGCTGAATAACAGGAAAAGGAAACAGCGCCTTGCCCCCAAGCCGGGGTAGGGCGTTTTTCATGGGGGCATGATCCCCGCGCGGCCGCCCGAAATCAGAGGGGGCCGCTTCCCCTGTGGGAAGCGGCCCCGCTTCATCATCGACTCCATGACCGGCTTTAGACGCCG
>JAIPEI010000099.1 GCA_021737245.1 Deltaproteobacteria bacterium
GTGTTCGCCAACATCCCCCAGGATATCCCCTTCATGGCCGGCGCATACCTCGGCATCGGCGAGCCCGATGCGGTCATCAACGTGGGCGTCAGCGGTCCCGGCGTGGTGAAAAAGGCCATCGACCGGGCCAGGCAGGCGGACGCGACCCTCGACCTGGGTCGCTTGTCCGAGATCATCAAGCGAACGGCGTTCAAGGTGACCCGAGTCGGCGAGCTCATCGGATCGGAGGTCGCCGCCGCGCTGGGCGTGCCGTTCGGGGTGGTGGACCTCTCTCTCGCGCCCACGCCGAATGTGGGAGACAGCGTGGGAGAGATCTTCCAGAGCCTGGGCCTGGAGAGCATCGGCGTCCCCGGCTCCACCGCGGTCCTCGCCCTCCTGAACGACGCCGTAAAGAAAGGGGGCGCCTTTGCAAGCTCCCACGTCGGGGGGCTGAGCGGGGCGTTCATCCCGGTGAGTGAGGATCTGAACATCTCCGAGGCGGCGCGCAAAGGCTACCTCTCCATTGAAAAGCTCGAGGCCATGACCAGCGTCTGCTCGGTGGGGCTCGACATGGTGGCGCTGCCCGGAGACACCTCCGTGGACACCCTCGCGGCCGTCATTGCGGACGAGATGGCCATCGGCGTGGTCAACCGAAAGACCACCGCCGCCCGGCTCATACCGGTCCCCGGCAAAAAGGCTGGAGACAAGGCCTACTTCGGGGGGTTGCTGGGGGAGGCCACCATCATGGACGTGGGGAGCGCCGGCAGGTCGAGCGGTTTTATCCGGCTGGGGGGACGGATTCCGGCCCCTGCGCAGAGCCTGATCAACTGATGGGTCGAGCTGTTGAGGTATTGGCTGTTGAGGAAGACTCTTGCCGGGTCGCGGCCGATCGTGGTGGTCTTTCTTTACCCTGAAACCGCCCCTCGATGGGTCGGGCGGTGGAAATCCGGGGACACCATCATGAACCGGGAAATCGGATCAGCGGTGCGGCCCCGGAGGTCGGGGCCTTCTTCCGCTCCCTCTGCTCCCGGCCTGGTCATTGTCCCCTCCGGAAGGCCCGATCTCCGGAGCCGGGACAGGCTGCGAATCAAAAAAGTCAAAATTCAAGACCTGACCCCATTTCCCACTCAGGACCCCGGATCACTGCGCAGGCGATCCAGGAAGGAAGGAGCGTCTGCGAGCCTTTTCCGGTGGACATCGTGAGGGAGGGAGACGCGGGCCCACCGGGTGTAGCGGCGCTCCCGGTCGTCGAGCAGCCGCTCGTAGCACCGTGCGATGGTGTCCCGCAGGGCCTCCCCGGGCTCGGGCCGGAACATCCCGTGCCAGAGCACCGGTCCTGGGCGCTCCAGGTAATCCTCCAGCAGCCGCTGCCGGACCTCCGGCGGAGCGGCCAGGTGAATGATCGCGCTGCGCTCCGCCAGTTCCTCCAGCATTTCATCGCCGGTGTAGATCACGCTCCCGGCCGTGTCCACCACAACGTCATCACCACCCCCCCCTCCTGCGAGGGTATCCAGAATCTCCTTCATGACGGTCTTTTCCAGCCGGTGGTACTGCGCAGCCCGCGTCTCGTATCCGGGCTCCCAGGGAAGCCCCATCCACGAGCCCAGGGCCGCGATCAGGTCGTCGGCGCCGGCCACCCCGGGGGAAAGCCGTTCCGCGATCATGCGATCACAGTCCAACCTGCGAAACCCCTCGCGTTCGAGTCGTGCGGCCCAGGTGGACTTTCCGATGCCGGCCATACCGATCAAGGTGACCCGCATCTCACTCTCCAGTCTCGGATCCCTCGTTCGCGATCCGTTGCATCTCCTCGCGCAGCTCCGCCAGGATCGGGCCGTCCTCCCGCCAAAGGCGGCAGCTGTTCACGAGCTGCGAGAGCCCGGAAAACGCCTCCGGCGAAGACGGTACAGGCCGGGGTTCCCGGGATCCCGCGATCCACGCACCGTGGAGGGCCGCCGTTCCCATGATCATGATCAGCTGCGTGAGATGAGCGCATCCTTTCACGCCGCCCACACGCCTCCGGACCTCCTCCCCATAGCCCGAGGCAATGGGAAGGCCTTTCATGGCCTCGATGGAGTCGAGTGTGGCGGGGCAGTTTTCATTCGGTACGTCGAGCATCTCGGCCTCGGCGTCCAGGATCACCGGGGGCGCCCCCCCGACCAGGAACCTGACCGCCATGTTGTGGATCACGCCGGGCGTGAAAGCCTCTCCGTTCCAGTGGTATCCCGTGACGAACCGCTCGTCCCGAAGACGTCCCTCGATGACGAGCTTTCCATCGGCCGCCGGGTACGTTTTCACCTCCATGAGCCTCGAGTGCACCGGGCCCTCCCGGATCAAATCCTTGATTCCGCTCACCTCATGCATCCTTTCAGGAGACGGCGCCTTTCCGGGCGGGCCCGGCGGGACCCGGCCCGGCACCTGTCCCCATTGATATCACAGGGGAACCAGCGAGTACTTCTTCACCATGTGATGGGGGTAATAGGATTCCTTGGCCTTGCGAAGCCCGGGATCGCCCAGATCCTGCTCCCGGTTCACATACGCCGTGCCGGAGAGGGCGTTCTCGCAGAACTGCTGGTTGATGGCCGCGTAAAGGCCCGGGATGTCCGGGTTGGCCTTTTCCACATGAACCACGGCCGTGTTTTGATTGAGCGGCTCTCCCAGGCTGAAGGCCTCCAGCTTTCCTTCGATCTGGATGGCGCCGCCCAGAAGACCGAGCTGCTCGAACTGGGTCAGGGCCTCCCTCACGGCGTGGTCCTCTGACAGAAGGTCCGGGTTCTCGGCGCACTCCCGCATCCTGCACCAGGAGTCCTGCATGTCGAGAAAACACTCCACCAGCTCCAGATCCAGGGGGCGGTACCGGAGCTCGAACTGCCTGCAGAAGCGGTTCAAATGGTTCCTCTTCCTGTGGTACTTTCTCCCCGACAGGCGGATCAGGTCCGCGGTCCGATAGACGTAGTCGCTGTTGTCCGGGTCGTACACGGCTTCGAACCGGGTCGGGTCCACGTGCTCGGTCACGAACCTCTCTTCCACCCGGCGGATGCGGATGTCCGAGGTCCTTTCCGATAGCTCCTCGCAGAGGATCTGAAGCGCGGCCCGCTTGTCCCCCCTGCCGGCGGGCTGCAGTGCAAAGGGCGGCAGGCCCTCCGGACGGCACACGACGAGCAGGCACCCTTCACGCTCGCACCAGAAAGGACGGTAGCGGTGCCGCCACATGAACAGGTTCGTGAAGGTCATCTCGGACCCGTTGGGCTGATCCTCCCGAAAGCAGCGGGTGAACACGTCCCGATCGGCCATCTCCAGAGGTTTGAAGGCGCGGCTCACGTCGTCCCCTCGCGGTCTCCGTCCTTCCAGAGGGCGCCGAAACCGCCCACCGGGATGCCCGCCATGTCCTGGATCGGCTCGCATTTGACCCGGAAGAGGTAAAAGCTCGAAGCCGGCAAGGGCTCCGGATAGACGGTCTCGAAGTTGGCCATGCCCTTTGAGATGATCAGATCCGCCCCCCGCACCCGGGCGCGGAACCCGCTCGAAACGCGCTGCCAGTCGATGCCCGCACCCTCGGTTCCCGTGTCGGCCACCTCGGAAAAACGTTCGGCCAGCCCGCTCAGCCGAAGCTCCTCTCTCGTCAGATCGTTCAACGAGGGCCCCCCCTTGAGGACGAGGGTGCATTGTTTGGATCGTTCGGACAAGGCCTCGTACAGGGGAAGGTCGAAGTACAGCTCGCCCGTGTTGTCCGTGAGATAAAGGATGCGCCTCGGCCGCTCGTCCAGGAACCGCTCCAGCCGGTCGATGTCGTCCCGATCGAACCGAATGCCGGCCCGGAGCAGAGCCGGGATCTCATCCAGCACCTTCTCCGGGTCGCGAAAAAAGTCCAGCGTGTTGCCCAGAACCGCCAGCGAGAGACGGGACCGGAGGTCCTGCCCGACCTCCGTGATGGACGAGAAAACGGACCGCGCACTCTCGAGCTCCTTTACCTTGAACGCCTCGTAGGGGTCCCTGGTTCCCGACATCCGTGTGATCTCACGGAGCATGCTGTTGGCGATCACCGGCGAGGACTGTCCATGGGCCAGGCCGCGGTCGAGGAGCTCCAGGGCCCGCTTTTTCATTTCGGCTCCCCTGGATGTTTCTGCTCCCAGCGCGAGACGGACTGCCTTTCCGGCGAGATCCCTCAGGCAGTCCCTGCACCGGGGATCGGACTCTAGGTTTCTCATGGCCCCCTCATCCCCTGTCTTTCTCAAGGATCGAGTCGTTTTGGATCGAGCTGTCAGGAGTATCACAGGGAGGATGCGGGTTCAAGAAAAGCGTCCATACGCGGGCACGCCCCCGGCCGGGCGGACCCCCGAATAGGGACGGCTTCAGGCGGATTCTTCTGCAGGACGCGAAACAAGGCGGGAGCAGGAGGCCCGGGCAGGCTGCGAAATGGGACTCACGAAGGAGCGTTCCATGACCGGACCGGGGAAGGATCGCTTCGATAACCCCTTGGACGGCGATTGACCGTCAGGACCGGCACGCAATGCGGGTGGTCTCGGCGATGCAGCTTCCCACGTTGTGGACCAGGCTCTTGAACGTCTCCGAAAGATTTTCGTACTCCCGGTTCAAGGCCTCTGCATCGAGCTCTTCGATTCGAAGATTCTCCTGGGACGCCACCGAGGCCGAGTTGGGCTCGTGCCCGATGTCCAGGAACGGAACCCGTCCGAACACGTCCCGTTCGGTCAGGGTGCAGAGAGGCAGATATCCTCTTTGCGCCTGGCTCACGACCCAGGTCTGTCCTTCCCGAATGGTGTAGATCCCCGTCTCCAGCATGTGACGGTCGATGAGGGTGGTTTCGGATTCATTCAACAGACCCGCCACCGCCTGGCTCATGAGCAGTCCCACGGTGCGATCCGTGATTTTGAACAGGCGGCTGGTCAGGCTCAGCAGCACGCCTTTGAACAGGTTCGAAAGGGACGCATACTCCCCGGAAAGCCGCAGGGTGTCCAGAAGGCCGAGATGAACGTCGCCCACGGCAGTGGCCGTGGCCGTCCTTCGGTTGACACCGTGGAGCAGGGAAAGCAGTGTTCCGATGAAGCACCCTTCTCCGAGACGGGCAATGGGGACGGGTCCCTGCTCGGTTTCCTTCGTGATGTCCACCCTGCCTTCCAGAACCACCCAGATCCAGTTTCCATAGGTCCCTTCCTGGACGATCTGGGCGCCGTCCGTAAACCGTTCCTCCTGCACGATGTACATATAGTCGGGCAGCGGTCCCTTGACCACCGGAATGCTGCGGACGTTTCCGTACCCGAAGCCGTCGGACGGATCGCTCTTCGAAGGACCGACCCTCTGGATCTTTCCCTCGTCCAGCATACGGAGCGCGTCGAGCACGATCTGCATTCGGTTTCCGCGAACGGTCCTGCCCACGTTGACCCTCCCGTCCCGGAACTCGAATTTGCCTTCCGACCAGCCGAACAGGTCGTGGATCGCCTGAACCCCCTTTGATCCACTGCAGGTGGCATGCACCGGATCCCCGTTCAGAAAGTAGATGTATCCAGGGGTCGGGCTGTACCGCGAACTGATTTTGAGGGACCCCGTGCATCCATTCCCTCCGAGAATCTGAATGACCTCGGCCAGGCTGATGAAGCTCAGCCCGCCGGCCAGCGATGGTCTGGATTCCATGTTTCCTCCCCCCGTGATCAGCCGGCCCTTGTCGATCCAATCCAGGGTGCTCTTTTTCTCAGCAAGGCCTATCCGGTTGCCGCTCATAACGCCTCCACATGGATGTCCAGAACATAGTGCCCCTCGCGGGGCCCGCTCTCGATTCGTTTCTTTCCGATGACGATCCCGTTCCCTTCAAAGACCGCCATGGTGCTGAACAGCTTCATCCCGCTGATCCTGGATCCGAGCTGGAGATCGACCAGGATCTCCTTTCGATGGGGAGGAATGTGGATGGATACGATCCTGCCCGTGTGAAGAAAGACGTCGAACTCGAGAGGGCCGTTTGTGGATGCACCCATTCCACGGGGAACGGTCACTCCGGTGACGGGGAGCTCGTCGTCGTCTGCGTAGCCGCCGGTTTCCCGCCCTCGGAGCAGCTCGTCGAACCGCGGGAGCCTGGTGTTCACCCCTTCGTCCTCGAGAATTTTCTCCAGGAAGAGGCGGATGTCTTCCAGCTCCTCCCTTCTGAGCTGGGTTCCGGTGATCCATCGCTCGTACTGTGAAATCGCCACATCCGGGGAGGCGAAGGCCAAATGGCACGTGAGGATGTTCTTGGCCGCCACGGCCGCCATGGTGCCCCGGTCCAGGATGCGGTTGAACTCCTCCAGGGCCTCGCCGTACTGACCGAAGCGAGCCAGCGCCACGGCGCCTTTGTAGTCTGCGATGGAGCGGTCCTCGGAGAATGAAAACAGCTTTCGAATCAGTCCCTTCATCTCTTGCGAGAGCTCAGGTATGTCATCGCACTGCTCCACACCTTCGATCTCTTGCTCGACACCCTCTATGGCCCTGTGCAAGGCGGTTCTGAGCGTCTCCCGGCCCCGGCTGCTCTCATCCCCGCTGACGGCCTCGAGGGCCTCGAGGTATTTTTCGCGGGACTGCGCCAGGAGCCCCTGTTCCCGGTAAACCTTTGCTTCCATCACGAGGCATTTGAGATGCTGTCGATCGCTCATCGCCGCCCCCTTGAGCTTTCTTGAATCCTTTCCGGCCGGCGCGGTCTGTGGATGCGCCCGGCCTTTCCGCGACCTCGCAGCCCCGTTCCGTTCCGGGGCGAGGCCGCTTCTTTGAAGCACCGGATCCGACCCGGAAAGAGAGCAAAAGGCGTGCCGAGGAAGAGACCATGCGGGGTCAAAGAGCAACGGCCTGATATGCCTTGCATTTTTGCACGGGAAACCCGGCCCGCTGGTGAGAAACCGGCTCCGGCAGGTATTCATTTGTATACACAGATGCCTTTTTCTGCACATTCCTTGCCGGGAAATCCCCCGAAAACCGTACCGGGTTTATCGTCCCGCCGCCCGGCATTTTCCGCAAACGTGTCTGTGCGAATGCATTCAAGGTTTGGCCACGGGTTTCCGATTCCGGTCTCAAGGGCACGAAGGGATTCTCGTCCGGGCGGTCCCGGGCAAATACAAAAAAGTATACAATTCATGGGCGCCCTGCTAGAATGCGCTCCACATGGTCATTCTATCGTTCCGGTACGAGTCTCCCACAAATGCGGGCCCAAATGTGTGTCCGCGCTTGGTGCCCCGAAACGGACGCGAGCCTGATCCGGTTGCTGAACCTCGGCCGATTCGAGCTCGTGCCCATATAAACGAGCTTTGGGCATTGCCGCGTTTCCAATGCTGACACTGCATCCCTGGAGGTCAACATGAACACCCCCCCCGCACAGCCCAACTTCACCATTGACCGCCTGAGGGAGATCACCACCTGGGTCTCCTCCGTCCTGGACCTCGATCATCTCCTGGAGCTCATTATCAATACGGCCACCACAATGATGCACGCCAAGGCCAGCTCCCTGCTCCTGCTCGATCACAAGACACGAAAGCTCCACTTCAAGGTGGCGACGGGTGAGAAATCCGAGGAGGTGCGCAAGTTCGAGGTCAACCTGGGTCAGGGAATCGCAGGGCACGTGGCCATGACAGGAGAGCCCCTGCTGATCCCGGATGTGAGGAAGGACGATCGCTGGTACAAAAAAATCAGTGAATCCATTGGGTTCGAAACAAGATCCATTGCATGCGTCCCCATGAAGGTGGATGATGAGATCATCGGGGTGGTCGAGATCATTGACAAGGAAGACGGGAGCTCCATCCTCGACGAGGACATGAAGACCCTGACTGCGTTCGCCGGGCTGGCCTCCATGGCCATCAGCAATGCCAAAAAGATTCAGAACGTGGAACGCGAGAACCGCAACCTGCGAGAGGAGATTGAAGGACGATACGCCATTGTGGGGGAGAGCCCGAGCCTTCAAAAGGTCATCTCGGACGCGTTCAAGGTGGCCAACTCCAGGACGAGCACGCTGATCCTGGGGGAAAGCGGAACCGGAAAGGAGCTTCTCGCCCGCCTCATCCACAGCGCGGGGCCGAGAAAGAACCGGCCGATGGTCACCCTGAACTGCGCCGCACTGCCCGAAACCCTCATGGAGGCGGAGCTGTTCGGCTACGAGAGAGGTGCGTTTACCGGGGCGGTGGATCGGAAGGCCGGCAAGATCGAAGGGGCCGACGGCGGAACCCTGTTTCTCGACGAAATCGGGGAGATGTCTCCCGGGATGCAGGCCAAGCTGCTCCGCGTCCTCCAGGAAGGGATCTTCTACCGGGTGGGAGGCAATGTGCCCATCTCGGTGGACATACGAATCATCTCGGCGACAAACCGGGACATCGACCAGGATGTGGCCGAGGGGAACTTCCGCGAAGACCTGTTCTATCGGCTCGACGTGGTCCGCATCCGTGTCCCTCCCCTTCGCGAGCGGAGGGAGGACATCGAGCTCATCGCACGCCACTACCTCGATCTGTTCAAGCTTGAACGAGGACTCCACGACATGACCATCTCGCAGGCCGCCATGGACCGGATGCTTCAGTACGAGTGGCCGGGAAACGTTCGTGAGCTCCGCAACGCGGTCGAGCGGGCCGTGGTCATGGGGAACGATCGTGAGGTCCTCCCGGACGACCTGCCCATCGGGTCCCCGCGGCGCGAGACCGCCCTCCCCGCCGTCGGTCTCACCCTCAAGGAGGCCGTGGACCGATTCAAGAGACAGCTCATCGTGGCAAATCTGCGCCAGACGGGTGGAAACCGGGCTCAGGCATCAAAAATCCTCGGAATCCAGCGCACCTACCTCTCCCGCCTGATCTCCCGCTACGGGATTCAGGATGTGTAGCGACAGGACCTTTGACCGGGAAAAGCGGGTCCTCTTCGGCGTGTGCGCAACGCTCTTTGTGATGAGCATGTTCTACAGGATGTCGGCGGCGGTCATCGCGGAGGACCTCGGCCGCGATCTCCATCTCGATCCCGGGGGACTGGGCCTGGTCGGCGGGGCTTTCTTCTATGCCTTCGCCCTGGTTCAGCTCCCCCTGGGCCTGCTCCTGGACCGGGCCGGCGCCAAGCGGACCATGATCATCCTGAACCTGACCGGCATGCTCGGGGCCTTTCTGTTTTCCATTGCAGACGGGCTGGCTACGGCGGTGCTCGGCAGGATCCTGATCGGTGTGGGCATGGCGTCCAATCTCATGGGCTCGCTCAAGCTGTTCACCCACTGGTTCGACCTGCGCCGATTCGCCACGCTCTCCGGGCTGCTGGTTTCCCTGGGAACCCTCGGCACACTGGCGGCCACGAGCCCCCTGGTCTTTCTCTCGCAGGCCTTGGGGTGGCGCAGCGCTTTTCAGTGCCTGGCGGCCTTTCACGGACTGCTGGTGCTCGCCCTGGCCCTCCTGGTGCACGAGTCCCCTTCAGGCCGGCCGGCCGGGGCCCTGGACGCCGCGGACATCGCAACGTCCCGCAAGACCCCCTCTCCCCATCCCCTGGGGACCTTGTTTCGAAGCGGGAGCTACTGGGCCATCTCGTGGAGCATCTTTCTTCGATACGGGGCGCTCGCATCCATACAAGCCCTTTGGGCGGGCCCTTTCCTGATGGTTTGCCTGGGTTTCTCCCAGGTCCGAGCCGGGAACATTCTCCTCATGCTCAGTGTCGGCTTCATCCTTGGAGCCCCTGCGGGCGGGTTCGTGTCCGACCGGATCCTTCGGTCCAGGAGGAAGGCCGTCTCGCTGGCCATGGCCTGCTCAGCGGCGGCCATCCTCGCCCTGAGCCGCTGGCCCGTCCACGCCGCGCCGCTTCTTCTCGGCACGCTCCTGTTCATCAACGGCTTTTTCAACAGCTTCAATCAGATCAGCTATGCCCACATCCGCGAGCTCATGCCGCCGGACATGTCCGGCACCGCCATGACAGGAATCAACGTGTTCACCATGGCCGGGGCCGGGGTGTTCGTCCACGGCCTGGGTGA
>JAIPEI010000100.1 GCA_021737245.1 Deltaproteobacteria bacterium
CCGTGCCTTCCACCAACTTGTTCACATTGGTCACGTAGGCCTGGTGGTGCTTTCCGTGGTGGATCTCCAGGGTCCTTGCTCCGATGTGCGGCGCGAGAGTTTCGGCCTTGTAAGGCAGCTCCGGGATCGTGATCGTCATGGTAATCTCCTTTCTTTGGGGGGGATGGCGGGAACCGGGCGCCGCTCGTGGCCGGCGCTGCACCGGGGCGCTCCTGAAGGAGCCGCCCGGCCGGGTCACACGGTCGATCTCCGATTCCGACGCCGCGATGTGCATCTTGATGATCTCCTCCAGGTCCCGCTCCCTGAAGTAGGTAATGGCCTCCCGGCCCAGCCACCGGTCCAGGGCCACGGCCGCGGTCCTGGCGAGGGGGAAGAGGAGGACGAGGAGTCCTCGCCGCGACGCCCGCCGCACTCCCCTCTCGAGGGGAAAACGGATGGCGGCCCTCTTTTCTTTCGACGTGTCCTATTGTAGTGTAAAGGTCCCCTGATGAGGGATCAAGGTGCAAAAATACATCCGGGACATTCATTGGGCCATGGTCGCTCAGACCCGAAACGAAACAGCAGGAGCAGGGTTATGCATGGAATCGGCAAATCTCTCTTGACCGGACTGATCACCGTGCTCCCCGCGGTGGCCACGGCCTCCCTTCTGGTCTGGCTGGCCACGTCGGCCGAACGGGTTGCGGGCTACGGCCTGCGTCTCCTGCTTCCCCAAGGGGTCTACTGGCCGGGGATGGGCGTGGCGGTCGGTCCGCTCCGTGTACGGGGCCTTTCGTGAGCTTCTCCAGTTCGTTTCGCGACCGGAGGACGCCCGGCGCCTCGGGCGGCAGGTGGTCATGGTGGAGATCGGCCAAACCGGCCTGGAGTGCATGGGGTTCATCACCCGGGACGATTTTGGCGAGCTGCCCGAAGGCGTCGGCTCCGAGGACCGGCTGGCCGTCTACATCCCCATGAGCTATCAGACCGGCGGCCACACCGTGACGGTTCCTCGCTCCCGGGTTCGTGCCGTGGACATGGGCCTGGACCAGGCCATGCGTTTTGCCTTGACGGCCGGCATGTCCTGGAAAAGCCCTGGAGCCCGGCAGGCCGGCCGAAGCACCGGGGCGTAGGAACGCTGATCCCGAAGGGAGCACCGAAGCCTTGCATCCGGACCATCCCTACGATGCCAGCCCCCACGGCCTTCTCCAGGGGGCGCGCTCGCCCGGAATCATTCTCATCCGGCTTCTGCGGGTCCACCCCGGAGAGGTGCGCGTTCTGCTCTGGGTGACCGCCATCCAGATCGTCATGAGCATCAGCAACGTGCTCGTGAACAACCTCTCCCAGGCCACCTTTCTCAAGCGCTTCGGGGTGGAGTACCTCCCCGTGGTGTTTCTCATCGAGGCGGTTGTCACCTTTTTCGTGGCCAACGGTGTGGGGCTTCTGATGACGCGGTTTCGCACGCTGCGGGTCTTCTCGGGCCTGCTGGCCCTTTTCGCAGCTGCGGGAGTCGGATTCCGCCTCCTCATTCCGCTGGGACAGGAACTCCTGTACCCTGCGCTCTTCGTGTTCAAGAGCATGGCCATCGGCGTGCTGCCGATCCTTTACTGGGACATCGTGAGCGACCTGTTCACAACGCAGCAGGGAAAGAGGCTCTACACACTGATTACGGCAGGCGGCATCCTGGGGACCACGGCCGGCAGCCTGATGACCGGACGCGTCGCGCGGTGGGTCGGGGTCGATAACATCCTGTGGATCTTTGCCGCAGGCATGATCCTGGCTGCCGTTTTGAACGAAACCACGGAGCGGGTGATCGGCAGGCCGGTCGAGCCCCGCGTGGATCGAAAACCCGGGGAAAGGAAGCCGGGGCTCCGCCGGGAGGTCCGGGAGTTCCTGGACTACGCCCGGCAGTCGACCCTGCTCAAGGCCATGGTCCTTATCGTGGCGATCCCCAACATGGTGCTCCCCGTTCTGACCTACCAGTTCAACGTGGGGGTGGACGCGTACTTTGCCACGGAGCAGGGGGCGGTGGACTTCTTCGGGCTGTTCCGGGGCGTGTCCAACGCCGTGGTGTTCGGCGCCCTGATGGTGTCGGGCCGCCTGGTCACCCGGTGGGGCGTCCCCACCACGCTCCTGATTCACCCCGTCAACTACCTGGTCTCCTTTGCAGCCCTGTTCCTGCGCCTCGACATCTTCACGGCCGTGTACGCCCGGTTCAGCACGGAGCTGTTCAAAAGCACCCTGAACAATCCATCCCGGGCGATTCTCTACAACTTCTTCCCGAAGCGCATTCGAGGCATGATTCGCGTGTTCCTCAGGGGCAATGTGGTGCGGGCCGCCGACTTTGCCGGCTCAGGCCTGCTCATCCTCGCCGTGGGCCTCGTCGAGCCTAGCCGGCTCTCCCTGGTGGCGGCCCCGTTGGTGATGATCTGGGTGATCACGAACCTCTGGATCAAGGGAATCTACCCCAAGGTGCTGGTCCAGAGCCTGGCTGAGAGACAGATCGACTGGAAGGGAATGGAGGAGATGGATTTCCGGGCCTGGTTCCAGGATCCCCCCACCCGTAATCGACTCTTCGCCGGTCTCGAGTCGGAGGACCCGGATGTCGCGGTCACCTGCGGGGAGATCCTGGCACGGGCCCGACCCGCAGGCTGGACCGAGGCCCTGCTGAAAACCGTCGATGGAAAACCGCCGCGGGTTCAGGGGCTGCTCCTGAATCTCCTTCCGAAAGAGGATTTTTACCGGGTGCGGGAAGTCTTGGGGAGACTGAAGGAAAACAGTTCCCCTGAGACCCTGGCTCACATCCTGCGTACCCTGGCGCGGATGAACCCGTCTGCATGCCTTTCCGACCTGCTCGCATGGTCCTTCCACCCGGATCCCGGGGTGGCGGAGGAGGCCCTGGCGGGTCTCTATGCCTCCGGCGACAGCCGGGGGTACGACCTGTTCTTCAGGCGGGTTTCCAGCCTTCTCGAGGGAGGAGAACGAGAGAACCGCTTTGCCCTGCGTCTCCTCGCCCGAACCGGGGACCCGGCTTTCGAGGAGGTGCTGCTCGAGGCAGCCGGCGAACCGGACCCTGAAGAGCGGTCCCTGGCCCTGGCCGGTCTCGGCCGGATGCAGCATGCCGGCGGCCCGGACCTGGCCCGGCGTGCGATGGAGGACCCGGACCCGCGCGTGAGGCGGGCCGGCCTGGAGATCCTTCGGGGACGGAGCGACGAGGCGTCCATGAAAGCCCTGGTGTCGCTGCTGGATGATCCGGACCCTGTCCTTTGCAGGCAGGCCGAGGAGGCCCTGAGGGAGCGGGGGCCGGCGGCCGTTCCAGCGCTTCTGGCGGCCGCGGCGGCTCCCTCGCGTGACCTGCAGGAGCAGGCCCTGACGCTGCTCAAGGAGCAGGGGCTTCCGCGAGCCGAGGTGACCCGCTTTGCCCTGCAAACCCTGGAGAGCGCATATCTCCTGGCTGCTTGCGACAAGGTCCTGGAACGGGTTGATCCGAGCCCGGCCGTGGGATTCCTCCAGACGCACTTACGCGAGCGCGCCCGGCACCTGGCCGAGGTAGTTCTTCGAATGCTCGGCGCCACCGACTTCCAGGACCGGAAAGAGGTGATCCTGCGGGCCGTCCGTTCCAGGGACCGCCGTGACGTGGAAGACGCCCTGGAAGCACTGGAGACATCGATCCATCCCAGCCTCGGCCGGCTCCTGGTCCCCTTGCTCGCGAAGATCTCCACGAAGGAGCAACTCGCCCTGGCCAAGGGGAGGGTACCCGGGCTCGAAGCGCTCTCGTCCGCGCCCATCGAACAGGTGCTGGAGAGGCTCATGGACTCGCCGGATCCCGCCACCCGTGAGCTGGCCCGAACCTTATCGGCGGAAATGCATCCGGAAGACCGGCGAATCCCTTCGGACGACGACCTCACGTCCCGGCTCGAGCTGCTGCGGCTGGTCCCGCTCTTTCACGGCCTGAGCATGGACGACCTGGTGGCTCTGAGTGGGGTCCTCGAGCCGCTGGCCCTTTCCCCGGGCATGCTCGTGATTCGGGAGAACGATCCGGGCGATGCCCTGTACCTGGTCCAGGATGGGGAGCTCTCTGTGATCAAATCCCTGGGCAGGGAGCGGGAGCTGAAGCTGGCCTCTGTGGGCCGGGGCGGGTTCATCGGCGAGCTGGCCCTGATCGATCGCGCACCCCGTTCGGCATCCGTTCGGGTCGAGACCGAGACGCGCCTCCTTACGCTTCGGGGAGACCGGTTCATGCATCTCATGAAGCGGCGGGCCAATCTGCCGCTCAACGTCTGCCGGGTTCTGGTGCGACGGATCAAGGACCTCGAAAGCAGACTGTTCCCGCGCACCGCGGCGTAGCCCTTTGCCTCGGAAGGAAGAACGGGAAATGCGCGGCGGACCGGAATACGGCTGTGCAGCCTTTGGCAGCACCAGGCTTTCGGGGCGGGCGCCGGACCGTCACCGGCGGCCCGCCCGGTCTTTTCAAAACGAATCCCCGCGTGTAGTATGGGTCCCCGTGCCGGTCGGGCTCGGGCCCGGCCGGAGCCAACCCCTCAACCACAACGAGGTGCCGACATGACGTCCCATGACGGGAAAGCGCTTCCCGGAGTCCTGTTCTTCATTACGCTTCTTGCATGTGTCTGCCTCCCGGCCTCTCCGGCCTTCCCGCAGGCCGCCGTGACCTCGGGCATCCCTTCCTCGGAGTCGGAGGGCTCCGCGGAAACCACCGTCCAGGATCTCGAGTCGCTCGTGCAGACCATCGAGGACCCGAACAGGCGGGCGGTTCTCCTGGATCAGCTCCGTGCCCTCGTCGAGGCAAAGAAGGCGGGAGACAAGAAGGAGACCGCCGATCGGAAAACCGCAACCGAGGCCGAGGGCGCCGAGTTCTCCGAGAAGGTCTTTGCCCGGTTCGAGGCGTACCTGACACAAATCGCGGCCTCGGGCCGGAAGACGGGCGAGCTGCTTTCGAAAGCACCCTCCGCGCTTCAGGACGTCCGGCGATACCTGGCCGCACCGGAGCGGCGGCAGTCGCTCCTGCGGCTCCTCGCCGTGGGGGTGAGCGCCTTCATCGTGTCCCTCCTCTCGAGGCTCCTGATCTTTCGGCGGCTCCCCAGGCCGCCATCCAGAGACTCCTTTTGGCCGCGCCGCGCAGCCGCGTCCGTCGGATCGGGCGTCCTTCGCATACTGCCTTCCGGGTTCGCGCTCCTGGCCCTCTTCCTGTTATTCCGGGTCGTGCCCTGCCCGGCCATGGGCCGATCCATCGTGTTCCACCTCTTCATCGTTCTTTTCGGCTACCGCGTGGTGATGGAGACCGTCCGCGCCCTGCTGTCTCCGGACGAACCCGGCCTGCGCATCCTCTGGATGGGAGACGAGAGCGCCTACTACTACTGGGTCTGGATGAGGCGGTTCGCCGACTACACGGGCCTCTACTTCCTCGTGGTGGGGACCCTGTTCCTGATCCAGTTTCCCGAGTCCCCGCTGCTGTTCATCCGGGGGCTTCTGCTGCTGGTGTATCCCGGAATGATCACGGCCTTTGTCCTGCAGGTGGCCAAGGATTTGCGCACCAGGCCGGCCGAGCCGGAACAGGGCGGGGAATCCTTTCGTAGAAGGTGGGCGCACATCGCCCTCCGGCTCTTCCCGGCACTGGGCGTGCTCTACGCCTGGGCCTTCTTCCTGGTCCTCATCGCCAGCCGGGAAAAGGGGTTCGACTTCGTCTCCAGGGCCACCTTGGGAACGGCCGTGACCATCCCCGCGTTGATCGCCGCGCTCCACCTCTTGGGCCTGCTGTTCGACAAGCTATTCGACGTCCACGAGCGGATCAAAGAGCGGGTGCCCGGCATCGAGGAACGGACGGATCGACACCTGGCCATCGTCCGCCGGGTCTCGGCCGGTGCACTCGTTCTGATAGCGGTGGGAGTGGTGGCCGAGTTCTGGGGCATTCCCGTGAGCGCGTTCGTGGTCTCCAGGGTCGGCTCCACCATCCTCATCCGGGCGGTGACCATCGCCGTCACCCTGTCCGTGGTGGTCATGGTGCTCCAGCTCAGCCGCATCCTGGCCTTGTACCTGCTGCGCGAGAGAGACGGCCGCGTGGTCACACAAAAGACCAAGACCCTGGTCCCCATGGTCCGAACCGCTTTCAACATCACAGCGGTCTTCGTGGGCGGCATCGTCATCCTCGACCGGATCGGCGTGGACACCACCCCGATCCTGGCGGGAGCCGGCATCCTGGGGCTCGCCGTGGGGTTTGGTTCCCAAACCCTGGTCAAAGATCTCATCAACGGGCTGTTCATTCTGTTCGAGGAGAGCATCCGCGTGGGAGACTGGGCACAGGTCGGAGACAAGGACGGCGAGGTGGAGTCCGTTGGACTCCGCACGGTCCGTCTTCGCGACCTGAGAGGAAACGTGCACGTCATCCCGAACAGCTCCATCGACACCCTCACCAACTTCAGCAAGGAGTTCTCCCGGAGCGTCATGGACATCGGGGTGGCCTATCGGGAGGACATCGACGAGGTCATCGAGATCCTCAAGGAGCTGGGGGAGGAGCTCCGGAGCGACCCGGAGTTCGGGGATCGAATCCTCGGTCCGCTGGAGGTGTTCGGGCTGGACCGATTCGAGGACTCGGCCATCATCGTGCGCATCCGGTTCAACACCCGGCCCATGAAGCAGTGGGGCATAAAGCGGGAGTACTACCGCAGGATGAAGCGCGTGTTCGACGAGCGCGGCATCGAGATCCCCTTTCCCCACCGGACGCTTTACATGGGAGAGCCCAAGGAAGGTCCTGCGCCGCCGGTCTACGTGCGGGTGGACAAGAAGGCCGGAAAAGGCGGGGACCGGGGGGGCGAGCAGGCCTTGCCGGCGCCCGTGCAGGAAGAGGATCAGAGCTCGGAGCAAGGAGAGTAGAACCCCACTCGGCGGAACGCCTCAGCCTCCCCCAGGTCGGGCAGCGTGTCCGCCTCCATCGCGTGGATCCTGCTATAACCGGAGGCCTCGTCGATCCGCACCCTCGAGTCCGCCACGAGAACGCGGGTTGCAAGCCGCGTAAAGGCCTCCAGCAGGGGTCGATTCCCGCGGTCGTATAGCAGATCCGATGCCAGGACGAGGTCGACCGGGACCTGGATTTCCTCCAGTGAACCACACACCTCCACCTCCACCCTGTTGAGCCGGGCATTGGCGCGGATCGCCTCCAGTGCGTCACCGTCCAGATCGCACGCCACCACCTCGCGGGCACCCGCCATGGCTGCGGCCACGGCCGCGACCCCGGAGCCCGCGCCCACATCCACCACCCGCATGCCCCGGCACAATCCCGGGTTCTCCAGGAGGAAGGCGGCCAGGGCGTGGCCTGCGGCCCAGCAAAAGGCCCAGTAGGGCGTGTTCTTCAGGATGGTGCGCGTCTCGTCCGGAGAGAAGGCCCGGTCCATGTTGTCCGGAGAGACCAGGTGGAGCCGGACGGCGGGGCAGAGGTCCAGGGCGCATACCTGGATCCGGGCCTCAGGCAGGGTCTTTCGAAGGATGCGCGTGAGGCGCTCCAGATCATGTGACTCGGCGGTCATGGCGGATCCATTCAATGCGCTGCTCAGGAATCGGACAAGTCGCGATTTTTTCAGCTGCTGTCAGCGATCGGCCGTCGGCTCTCAGCCGCCTCCTCCTTCATATCCCCCGTGGCCATGAACCGCTCGTGAAAGGCGAAGGCCTCCCCCAGAAGGTGGGGCTCGTGTCCACCGCGCTCCCGGACGGCCCTCCGGTAGTAGTCCCACAGGAGATCACGGTAGTCGGGATGCGCGCACTTCTCAATGACGGCCTCGGCCACCTGTCTCGGTGCGAGAGGCCTGGTGTCCACCAGCCCCTGCTCGGTCACCACCACATCCACCGAGTGCTCGGAGTGGTCCACGTGGCTCACCATAGGGACGATGGAGGAGATCTTTCCGTCCTTGGCCGTGGAGGGCGTGACAATGAACGACACGGCCCCGTTCCGCTCGAAGTCCCCGCTCCCGCCGATGCCGTTCATGAGCTGCGACCCCATCACGTGGGTTGAGTTCACCTGACCGTAGATGTCCACCTCGATGGCCGTGTTGATGGCCAGGACGCCGAGCCGCCGGATCACCTCGGGCGCATTGGAGATCTCCACGGGCCGGAGCACCACCTTCTCCCGGTAGCGATACAGCTCCTTGTGAAACCGGGCCCGCCCCCGCTCCGACAAGGTCATGGCGGAGCCGGAGGCGGCCCGGACCTTGCCCATGTCGATGAGGTCGAGCACCGCGTCCTGGAGGACCTCGGAGTAGATGTCCAGGTCGTGGTAGAAATCATCGTCCATGAATCCCGTGAGCACGGCGTTCGCCACCCCGCCCACGCCGGACTGCCAGGGCAGTCCCGGGGGCAGCCGCTCGCGCTGGATCTCATGACGGACGAAGTCCAGGATCAGCTCGGCGATTCGTCTGGAAGTGTCGTCGGGCTCGGGGAAGACGGCGCAGCGATCCTGCTCCTCGTGGGAGACGACGGCCACGACGCGGCTCGGGTCCATCTCGATGTAGGGCTTCCCGATGCGGTCCGACGTCCTGTAGATAGGGATGGGCATCCTGTAGGGCGGGTCCTCCGGGATGAAAATGTCATGGATGCCCTCCAGCCCCGGAGGCTCCGCGTTGCTCATCTCGATGATGATCTTGTCGGCCATTTTCACGTAGGTGGGGGTGTTGCCTACGGACGTGGAGGGCACCAAGTGTCCCTTCTCGGTGACGGCCACGGCCTCCACCACGGCCACGTCGACCCGTCCCCAGTCCCCGGCCCGCACCTGGGCCGAGAGCCGCGAGAGATGGTCGTCCTTGAAGGCGATCTCTCCGCGGTTGATCCGCTCCCGCATGACCCGGTCGCTCATGTAGGGCCGCCGCCATGCCACGACCCCCGCCCGGGCCAGGATGCCGTCCACACAGTCCCCCGTGGACGCCCCTGCGTAGAGATTGATCTTGAAACGCTCCCCCGCCCGGGCCCTCTCTGCCAGCTGCTGGGGGATCATCTTCGGATACCCGGCCGTGAACCCGGAGATGAACAGGTTGGTGCCGTCCTGAATGTGGGCGGCCGCCTCGGCCGGGTCCATCATCTTTCCCCGAAGGGACTCGCAGCGAATTCTATCCTTTTTCATGGTCGGCTCTCCAAAAATGGGGTCCAAAAATGGGGTCAGGTGTTGAATTTTGCAGAAAGTCAAAATTCAAGGCCTGACCCCATTAGTAACCCCATTAGCAGCCCATCAGTAGTCCCATTTCCACTTGACCTCCACGCCGCCTGCCGAATCTACGCCCACCTCGGTCTCCACCGTGATCCTGGGCGTCACCTCATACTCCACCGAAACCTTGCTCTCGTCGGCCCCCAGCCCCTTCTCCACCTCAACGTATGCGTCCTCGCTCACGTACTTGCCCAGGCTGAGCGCAGTCGACCCGCCTTCCTCTCCAGTCTGCACTATTTCGACCTGATCCAGACCCACCGCACTCTGGGCCCGGTCCAGGAAGCCCAACCTCCCGCCTCCGGCCAGGGAGTCCATGGCCCGCGCCAGCTTCAGCGCCTGAACGGGCGTGATGCTTGCCAGGCTCCGGTCGAAGAGCAGCCGCGCCATGACCTCGTCCTGGGGCATGGGCGGCTCCGAAGCGACCCGAATGCTCAGCGTGGAGGGGGTTCCGGAGAGGATGACCCGACCCGTCATGTCGGCCTTGCGCCGCTCGGCCGTGATCTCCATCATGGGTTTCGGCGGGGAGGATCCGTCGAAGAACACGGTGCCCGAGGCCAGGGAAAACCGCTCTCCCAGGAAATCGTAGCGACCCCGGACAATGGAGAGCTCCCCGCGCACCTCCGGCGTGGCGGCGGTCCCGCCCACGCGGAGCTTCCCCTCCCACTCCGAGTCCAGCCCGCGTCCG
>JAIPEI010000101.1 GCA_021737245.1 Deltaproteobacteria bacterium
CCGTTCTCCGCCGGGCCCACGCCGAGGCAGCCGCCCCGGTCCGGGCCTGAGACCATCGATCGATCTGTGTGGAGGATGTGGAGGAGTAAGGGACCCTTTTTCCACTCGGGTCCCGCCGTGCAGACGGAAGGAATACTGGAGCGGCCGGTCACATTCAGGAACGCAGCGACGTGCCGGTGCGTGATGAACGGTCGGGCCCCGGCGCGGGCCGGGGCCTCAGACCGTTAGAAGTCGCACTGCTCTCCTGCGGGGATTCCCCACCAGTCCTGTTCCTGGGTCTTCTCCAACGTCTCTTCCTCGCACTTCTTGTAGCCGCCCCAGGAGTAGAAAGTGTGGTCCCAGTTCCTGTACATGGTGTCGTGCTTCCAGAACTCCGAGCGTTCCGCCGCCGTGCCGCAGCCGGCAAGGAACAGACCGAGCGCAGCCAAAACGAACATCTTGCGAATCATGGGTATGTCCCCCCTTTTCTGGATTTGGTTCCCTGATACTGTCTCCGCGCCCCATGCGACCCGGGCTTGAGTCAAGCGTACCGCAAACCCTGTTTCAATGGAAGCCCTTTTTTACCTTTTCGCAGTCCTGCCGGATGCCCGTTACGATCGAAGGAAACCCCTCAGACCGCCTCCAGGGCCACGGCCATGGACACGCCGCCCCCTCCGCACAGGGTGGCCAGACCCAGCGACTTGCCCTGATGCTTCATGGCGTGGAGCAGGGTGACCATGATCCGGACGCCCGTGCAGCCCACGGGGTGCCCCAGCCCGATGCCCGACCCGTTCACGTTCGTCCTGTCCCGGTCCAGCCCGAGCTCCCGCTCGCATCCGATGTACTGGGCTGCGAAGGCCTCGTTGACCTCCACGAGATCGAAGTCGGCCGTCTTCAGCCCGGACCGTTCCAGGAGGTCGTTCACCGCCGGGACCGGGCTCAACCCCATGACCGACGGGTGGCACGCCCCCCGGCCCACCGACCGGATCCGGGCCAGCGGCTGGAGGCCCAGCTCGTTCGCCTTGTCCTCGGACATGATCACCATGCCCGCCGAACCGTCGTTGATCCCCGAGGAGTTGCCCGCCGTCACCTTGCCGATCTTGGGCACGAAGGCGGGAGGAAGCCGCTGGAGGTCGTCCAGGGTGAGCCCGGGTCGAAAGTGCTCGTCCTTGTCGAAAATCAGGGGATCCTTCTTCCGCCTGGGCACCTCCACCGGAACGATCTCCTCCCGAAAGATCCCCTCGCGGGTCGCGCGCTCAGCGTTGTTGTGGCTCCTGAGGGCCACCTCGTCCATCTCCTCGCGGCTGATATCGAGCATCTGGGCCACGAACTCCGCTGTGTGCCCCATGATGTAGGGCTTTCCCTTGAAGAGCTCGAGGGGCATGCCTTCCTTGACCGGACCCTCCTCGGGATGGGGCAGGAGATGAGAACCGCAGTGAAGGGAGTGGATGAGCATGTCCACGAAGGCCTGATCCTGGAGCCGGCACCCCCACCGCGCATTGGGAACGGAGTAGGGGACCCCGGACATATGCTCGGTGCCCCCGGCCAGGATCACGTCGGCCAGGCCGGCCTGAATCATGGCCATGCCCGAGATCATCGCCTCCATGGCCGAGGTGCAGACCCGGTTGATGGTGGCGGCGGTGACCGAGTCGGGGAAACCGGCCAGGAGCCAGCCCACCCGCGCCACGTTCAAGGCGTCCGCCGGCTCGACACAGCAGCCGTAGCGCACGTCATCGATCATATCCGGTTGGATGCCGGCGCGCCTCACCGCTTCCTTCATGGTGACGGCCGCCAGGTCCGCGGCGTTGACGTCCCGCAGAGAGCCTCCGAAGGCGCCGATGGCCGTGCGGCAGGCAGATACGACAACTACGTCTTTCATGATCTCACCTCGTCTTCTGGAAAGGATGTTCGCACAGCTCAAGAAATGAATGGCCATTCATTTCCTTTTCAAGCTATATTCGAAACAGCCGCTCATGTAAAGGGAAAAACCGGGAGGAGGAACCGGAATGGATGACAAATGTGACGAAAAAACAGCCTGTTCCGAAGAAGTCGTTGCCGTTCTCTTCGACTTCGGCGGCGTCCTGGCGGAGGAAGGGTTCAGGGAGGGCCTTCGGGCCATCGGACGCTCGAGCGGGGTGGACCCGGACGCCATGGTCCGGGCCGGCTTCGATCTCGTCCACCGGACAGGGTACGTGACCGGGCACGGCGGGGAGGCGGACTTCTGGCGGGCCCTGCGGGAGGAGGCCGGGGCCCGGGGATCGGACGAGACCCTGCGGCGGGAGATCCTGTCCCGGTTCGTGATCCGCCCGTGGATGATCGACCTCGTGGACCGGCTCTCGGCATCCGGTCTGACCCTGGGGATCCTGAGCGACCAGACCCAGTGGCTGGACCGGATCGACGAGGAGCACGGCCTTTTTCGCCATTTCCACCACGTGTTCAACAGCTATCACGCCGGCGTGAGCAAGAGGGATCCGGCCGCCTTCGATCGTGCTGTGGAGCGGATGGGACTGCCCGCCCGGCGCGTGCTCTTCGTGGACGACCATTCCGGCAATGTGGACCGTGCCCGGCGCCGCGGGCTCCGGGCGGTCCTCTACGTGGACCGGGCGCAGCTGCTGCGCGACCTCTCCCGCCAGTTGTCCTCCCGGACGGCGTCCCTCCCGTAAGGCCCGATCCGGGGCGAAATGGGGGATGGCCCCCATGGTCCGGGAAGCCGCACTTGGCAACAATGCGGGACAGTTGCAGGACGACCCCGGCCGGGAAATCGTTCCTCGGTCCGGGGCCGTTCGAAAACACCGACCATCAACCTGCAGGAGGGAGGTCGATTCATGAAACCCATGTTTGTTCTGCTGACACGCCTCTCCCCGGACGCCGTCCAGTCCCCCCGCTCTCTGGAGGAGCTGGAGAAAAAGGTCATGACGCGCATCCGGGAGCAGTGCCCCGATGTCGAGTGGGTCCAGAACCTGGCCGTCCTGGGCCCCTACGACTACCTGGACGTCCTTCGGGCTCCGGACCAGGAAACCGCCTTCCGCGTGGCGACCATCATCCGCTCCTTCGGCCACGCCAAGACGGAGGTCTGGGGAGCCACGGACTGGTCCGACTACAAGGAGCTCGTCCGGGGCCTTCCTTCGTCCGGTTGACGCGACCGGGAGCGCCCCCGTCAACCCCGCCCGGGGATCCGCAGGGTGAGAAAAAGCGTGTTCCCCTTCCGGTCCACGAGCAGGAGGGCCGTATCCCCGGGATCGAGATCGTCGAATCGACCCTTCAAATCCGCAGGGTCCTCGATCGGCTCCCGCTCCATCTCCAGGATGACGTCTCCGGGTCTCAGCCCGGCTTCCGCCGCCGGCGAGTCGGGCTGGATCCGGGTGACCGCCACGCCGCGCTCCACGGAGAGTCCGTGCCTCCTCGCAAGCTCCGGGGTGATCCGGCCCACCTCCATGCCCAGCCGGCCCAGGTCCGTCATGGCGGGTCCCGGAGCGGGGGCGGCGGCGCCGCCGGTCTCCTCCTCCAGGGTACCGATCTCCACCTCCACCTTCATCTCTTTCCCCCCCCGCACCAGGGCGACGACCGCCTCGGTCCCGGGCGGCGTCGAGGCCACCATGAGCGGGAGATCGTTCATCTTCTCGACCTTCTCTTCGTTGAAGGCGGTGATCACGTCCCCCCTTCTCAGGCCGGCTTCGTCCGCGGGACCGCCTTCGGTCACATCCGCGACCAGGGCGCCCTGCTCCGTTCCCAGGTCGAGCTTTTCCGCGAGCTCCGGGGTCACCTCCTGGATCATGACCCCCAGCCACCCTCGAATCACCTTGCCCTCCTTGAGCTGGGGGATGAGGTCCCGGGCCATGTTGACGGGTACGGCGAAGCCGATGCCGATGCTTCCGCCGCTCCGGCTGAAGATGGCGGTGTTGATGCCGACGACCTTGCCCGACGTGTCCAGAAGGGGCCCTCCGCTGTTGCCCGGGTTGATGGAGGCGTCGGTCTGGATGAAATCGTCATAGGCCCCCTGGCCGAGCCTGCGGTACTTGGCGCTGATGATCCCGGCCGTGACCGTGTTGCCGAGCCCGAAAGGGCTCCCGATGGCCACCACCCAGTCCCCGACCTTGAGCGTATCCGAGTCCCCCAGGGGGAGCGGATTCAGCGACTCGTCCGGCTCGATTCGAATGAGAGCCAGGTCGGTCTTGGAATCCCGGCCCACGATCTCGGCGGGATACTCCGCCTCGTTGCTCAGGGTGACCTTGATCTCCTCCGTGTTCGCGACCACGTGGTTGTTCGTCAGGATGAATCCCTCTCTGTCGATGATGAACCCTGAGCCCAGGCTCCGCTGCTTGAACTTGCGGGGCGGCTGGTCCTCGAAGAAGCGGCGGAAGAACTCCTCGAACGGATCGTTCTCTCCAAAGGGGCTCCTTGGCAAAGTCCTCCCCTGCATGCCTTCCACGACCTTGACCGCGCTGATGTTGACCACGGAAGGTCCCACCTTCTCCACCAGCGGGGCGAAGGAGGAGGGTGCCTCGGCGGCGGCTGACAGCGCCACTCCCAAGATTGCGACCACGCAGAAGACCAGAATCGACCCGAAGATCCTCGAGCGAGGCGGCCCGCATTTCACTTTCCTGCCATTCATGATTTTGCCTCCATAAGCAATGGACATGCCAGGCGATCGTCCATGGGTGTATGTCGAGCCCCCCGGCCGTCCCGCCGAAGCGGGAAAGGGGTCGCACGGGCCGGGGGAATGTTCGGTCACAACGGCCTGAGCCGATTGGTTTCCATCCGGAAAGGGTGTTTTTTGCCAATCTCATCGTCGATCAGCGAGGTTCCTTTTTTGGAAACGCAGCCATGCCCAAAGTTCGTTTATATGGGCACCGATTCGTTTTCGGACCGGGCCTTTTGGTCCAGGTCCACGGTAATGGCGTACTCGCCGGAACCGTCCCGCTTGACGTGGAACCCCCCCTTTCTGGCCAGCTGCACCATGCGCCTGTTTTCGGCAAGGACCTTGCCGTAGACGGTCCGTACGCCCCAGTCGCCGGCGATGCGCAGGGCGTGCTGCAAGAGCCTGGATCCCACGCCCATGCCCTGCCAGGGGTCGCCGACGGCGATGGCGAACTCTCCGCGATCCTTGTCCGGACCCAGGATGATGCGCGCCACCCCGAGAATCCGGTTCTCTTCCTCCGAGTCCAGCGCCACCATGGCGATCTCGCGGTCGTAGTCGATCTGGGAGAACCGGACGAGCATGTCGTGGGAAAGGGTCTTCAGAGGACTGAAGAAGCGGTTGTAGACGCTTTCCCTGGACAGGTGACCGAAGAGGTCCAGGAGGAGGGGCGCATCCTCGGGCTTGATGGGGCGGATGAAGATTTCGAGACCCTTTGCGGTGGTCTCCCGGTACTCGTACTGGTCCGGGTAGGGACTGATCACCAGGTGATGCGGGGAAGAAACCGGTGACGGAGTCAGGATCACCCGTGCGTCCACTACCTGGGGCACGCCGTCCTTGACGATCACGGGGTTCATGTCGAGCTCGGCCACCTCGGGGAAGTCCACCAGAAGGTGGGCGAGCTGAACGATCATCTCCTGGAGGAGCTCCGCCTTGGCCGGCGGACGGTTGCGATAGCCATGAAGGAGCTCGTTGACGCGCGTCTCCTCCATCAGCATGCGGGCCAGGTTTCGGTTGAGCGGGGGCAGCCCGAGGGCCCGGTCTCTGAAAAACTCCGCCAGGAACCCGCCCATGCCGAAGAGCACCACCGGGCCGAAGTGCACGTCCCTCTTGGCTCCGAGCAGGAGCTCGTAGTCCGGATCCACCACCATGGGCTGGACGGTCGCCCCGTCCACCACGGCGTCCGGATCGAACGACCGAACCCGGGCCATCATGGCCCGCCAGGCCCGTTTCACCTCGTCCCCGTCCCGCAACCCCACCTCGACGCCCCGCACGTCGCTCTTGTGCGTGATCTCTCTGGACAGGATCTTCAGAACCACGGGAAATCCCATCCCGCCGGCCAGCTCCGCGGCACGCTCCTCGTCTGCGGCGATCTCCGTGCGGTTGACGGGGATCCCGCAGGCCGACAGGAGCTCCTTGGACTCCGGCTCGGTCAACCGCCCCTTCCGGAGTCCCTGCCGGACAAGTTCCCGGAGGCGCTCGTGATCGAAACGGATATAGTGCGCGTGCTGGGGGGGAATCTCCTGGAGCGCCTTCAGGTTCTCGGCGTACTCGTGCAGATGCATGAAGGCGCGAATGGCCTGCTCCGGCGTGTCGTACGTGGGGATGCCGGCCTCGTTGAGAAGCGTCCGGCCCTCCTCCACCGCCAGCCCTCCGATCCAGGATGCAAACACGGGGTGCGGCCGCCCCTTGACCGCCTGGGCCAGACTTCGGGCCGCCTCGGCCGGATCGGTCATGGCCTGGGGGTTGAGGATGACCAGCATCCCGTCCATACCGGGGTCCTCCAGACATTGCTCGATCGCTCCGGCGTACCGTTCGGGTGTGGCATCCCCCAGGATGTCCACGGGATTTCCCCGGCTCCAGTGAGGAGGAAGGACGCGGTCCAGCTTCTCCAGGGTGCCCGGCTCCAGACGGGTAAGCTCCAGCCCGTTCTCGGACAGGGAGTCGGCCGCCATCACGCCGGGCCCCCCGGCATTGGTGACCACGATCACCCGGGGTCCCCGCGGCCTCGGCTGCTTGGCCAGGAGCTCGGCGCAGTCGAACAGGTCCCCGATGGTGTTCACCCGAACGACGCCCGCCCGCTTGAACGCGGCGTCGTACACGGCGTCCTCGGCCGCCATGGCGCCGGTGTGGGAAGAGGCCGCCTCGGCCCCGGCCTCGCTTCTCCCGGACTTGAGCACCACGATGGGTTTGACGCGGGAGACGGCCCGGGCGGCGCTCATGAACTTGCGAAAGCTCTTCAGGTGCTCCACGTAGAGGAGGATGCTCTGGACCTGGGGCTCGTCTCCCAGGTAGTCGATCAAATCGCCGAAATCCACGTCCAGCATGGACCCGGTGCTGACGAAGTGGCTGAAGCCGATGTGCTCCTTCACGGACAGGTCGAGGATGGCCGTGCAGAGGGCCCCGCTCTGAGAAATGAAGGCCAGCTTTCCGTCCTCCGGCATCCGGTTGGCGAAGCTGGCGTTCAGCCTGCACCGGGGGCAGATGACCCCGAGGCAGTTGGGGCCCACGACCCGGATTCCGCCCTGCCGGGCCTTCTCGTCGATCCGTTTCTCGAGGGCGAGGCCCTGCTCACCGATCTCCCGGCCTCCCGCCGAGATGACGATGGACGCCCGGACGCCCTTTTTCACGCAGTCTTCCATCACCTCCGGTACCGCTGCGATGGGGGTCGCGATGACGGCGAGATCCACATCGCCCTCCACCGCCGTGACCGAGGTGTAGGCCCGCAGCCCGTTGACCTCGGCCCGGTGGGGATTCACCGGATAGATGGGGCCCTGAAACCCGCCGAGAACAGCGTTCTGGATCAGGGCGCGCCCGATGCTTCCCCGCTTGTCGCTGGCGCCCACCACGGCCATGGAATCAGGCTCGAAGATCTTGCCCAGGTTGTAGAGTCCCATCTCGAATTTCCTTTGATTGGGTCCGTACCCGATCCGGCCCGCCTCCACCGTGAACGAATCCTTATCATACTAGGACGGGCTCGAACCCCGAACAATGGGGTGAATCCTGTAATGCGCGGCGGCCCCTTCCCCCGGGCCGTCCCACTCGGGCGGCGATGCATTTCCGCTGCGTTTCCTTTTGGGGGGGGCACCGTGCACCGACCTGAGGAAGGGGGGGGCGGACAATGGCCCCGAAACAGTGCGGAAATACACGATGGACCCCATTCAGCCGAAAAGGCCCTCCTGGTAATAATGGGGCGTAACCGAGCCGTTGGAACAACGCTGAAACGCAAGAGGAGACAAGATGAAGAAAGGATTGAAGGATGAGCCATGATCGAACCCGATGAGATCCAGAAGCTCCGGCGTCAGCTCGAGGAGCGGCGGGAGGCCCTGGTCAAGCTTCGAAACAGCCTGAATGAGTCCTGGCGGGAGCTTCACACGCCCGAGGTGGAACCGGAGGAGGCCGGGCAGAAGGAATGGACCGCTCAGGGCATCGATCAGCTGGACACCCAGGTGGAAAAGGAGATCGAAAACATCGATCTCGCACTCGGAGAAATGGAGACCGCCGGCTACGGCTGGTGCGATTCCTGCGGCCGCAAGATCCCTTTCAGGCGTCTGAAGGCCATCCCCTGGACCCACCTCTGCCCGCGCTGCGCCCGGACGACGGCGGGTCCGACCGCCGCAGAGGGGACCGAGGCCGGAATCGGCGGAGAAATGACCTCCCCGTCCGACCTCTCCTCCCTTTACCCCGACGCCTCGGACGAGGAGCTGAAAGAGGAGATCCTCGCCCGTCTGAAGGAGGAGGAACGGCTGGACACCCAGGAGCTGGAGATCTCGGTCCGCAGCGGCGTGGTGATCCTGGAAGGCGCCGTTCCCAGCGTGACCGAGCACCGGATGCTCACCGACCTCCTCGAGGAGATGGGTGTGGGCCGGGTCGAGGATCACCTGACCGAGAACCCGCTCCTCTGGGAAAGGCCGGACCGGAGCGGATCCCCGCCTTTCGGCAAGACCGAGGAGGATGTCCTGCTGCAAGGGGAGGACGTGGATCAGGACACCTTCGAGTCCATGAAGGACGGATCGTCCTCTCCGCCGCCGGACACCCTGGTCCCGGAAAACGAAGAGTGACGGTTTCCCCTTTGTGCCGGCGGGCGGTTTCCGCCCGCCGGCCCTTCCGGAATCATTCGTACACGGACCGCATCCAGGCCCTTCGCTTGTCGATCTGAATCCGATCCACCAGGTCACCCGCCTTTTGGGTCAGGATCTCCGCCTCGAAAACGTCGCCCTTTTCCTCGATCTCTCCGATCTTCAGGTTGGGATTCCTGGACATGTCCAAATACTCCTCGATCATGCTCCTGGCCTCGTCGAGGCCCAGGTCCCGATCGACCCATTCGTACCTCGGACCGCCGTACCAGTTCCGGTTCATCATGCCGGGGCCCATACCGCCCCAGCGGTGCATCATGCCGGGTCCCATTCCGCCATAGTGGGGCATCATGTGGGACCCCATGCCGTAAGTCCATCCCGGTCCCAGGGGGGCCATGCCGCCGCGCCAGCCCTGAGGGGATCCGCAGTAGGGACAGAACCAGCCCTGTCCCTGGGGTCCGGAGTACCCGGGGCCCCATCCTCCGCGGACTCCCGGCCCGGGCTGGGCCGCGGCGACGCCGGCCGCCAGGAGAAGGGCAAAGCTCAACACGCTGGTCATCAAAGCTTTCTTCATGACAATCCTCCTTTCGATGGTATCGGTTCGTGCGGTTTCGCCGGCTCGCCCTTCGGGAGCCGCGGGAAACCGCCGTGGAAAACGACGCTTCCACAGGATGTAATCACCGATGCATCGGGCCCGGTATGGGGTAGATCGTGTATTTCCAGGCGAAAACAGGATCAGCCGGCTCGAGACATCGGGGGCGGGTGGTTTTTACCCGGCCCTGCGGCCTCGCCCGGACTTGACCGGTTCCTTTCTACCCACCCTCTTGCCGGGCCGAACCCCACCCGAAGGGTACAGGCGCAGACGTTCCCGCCCCCGCGCTGAAATCCGCCCCCCCCAGATCCGTGCCACAATGTGGCATGGATCTTGCTCTCTATCCACGCAACCGTGGAGGAAAGGAGGACGACATGGGTGCGCGGACCGTTTCTACAAGACAGGCAAGAGACCCGGTATGCGGCTGTGAAATCGCGGCCGGAGAGGCCCACTTCGCGGCGCAGCTCGACGGCAGGCCGTACGCCTTCTGCACCGAGGCCTGTCGTGACCGGTTTCTGAGAGATCCAGGGCGATACGTG
>JAIPEI010000102.1 GCA_021737245.1 Deltaproteobacteria bacterium
AGGACCACCGGCTCCCCGTCCCGGTTGCTCAGGGTCAGGTCCAGGAGCTCGCTCAGGTCGCGCCGTTCCGCATCGGCGATCTTGTCCAGGATGGCGTACTCGTCGCCCCCCTCCCCGAAGTTGCCGGCCCGGGTCCCCGAGAGAACGGTCTGGAGCATGCCGGCGATCTCGGAGACCGAGAGCTTCATGTCCGCCGCCCGCCGCCGGTCCACCAGGACGAGCTCCTCGGGGCTTCCGGTCTCCCGGCTCACCCGGGCGTCCGTGGCCCCTTCCACCCCCAGCATAATCTCCTTGATCCGGCTGCTCAAGGCGTCCGCCACGGCCATGTCGTGCCCGCGGATGTCCACCTCGATCCGGTCCGAGTCGCCCGACCCCATCCTCAGGAGAAACAGACCCTGGCCGGCCCGGGTGCGGATGGTCACGCCGGGGATGTTCATCAGCTTGCCCCGGAGGTCGTTCGCGATCTCCTCGCTGGAGCGTTCACGCTCGGACCGCGGCACCAGTGCGATCCGGAGATCCCCTGTGTGGGAGGTCCTTCCCCTCCAGAAGGACCCCCCGATGTAGGTCACCATGTTCTTCATCTCCGGGACCTCGCGCCGGACGAGGTTCTCGACGGCGAGAAACTGCTCGTTCACCACCTCGACCCGGGTCCCCACGGCCATCTCGGCGCTGATGCGCACCTCTCCCTCGTCCGTGCTCGGCATGAACTCCACCCCCACGAGGGGAACCAGGGCCAGGCTCCCGGCCAGGCAGAGGAGGGAGAACACCGCCACGGACACGCGGTGGGTCAGGGAAAAGCGGAGCATTTTTCGATAGGACGCCTCCAGACCGGAGAAGAACCGCTCGGACATCCCGAGCATGCGCCCCAGGATCGAGGATGATCCCGCATCGCTCTCCCCGGGACGCAGCAGCCGGGCCGAGAGCATGGGCACGAGGGTCAGGGCCGCGGCCAGGGAGCAGATGAGCGAGAGGCCCACCACGTAGGAGAGCTGCTTGAACATGACCCCGGACATGCCCCGCATGAACACCAGGGGCAGGAACACCGCCAGCGTGGTGATGGTGCTGGCGACGATGGCCGGCGTGACCTCCTCGGCCCCGCTCACCGCGGCGGATTGAATGTCGCCCGATTTCCTCAGCCGGAAGATGTTCTCGAGGACCACGATGGCGTTGTCCACCAGCATGCCCACGCCCAGGGCCAGGCCGCCCAGGGTCATGAGGTTCAGGGTGAAGCCGCCGAAGTACATGAGGGCGAAGGTGGCGACCACCGAGATGGGGATGCTCGTGGCCACGATAGCCGTGCTCCGGACGTTCCGGAGGAAAAAGAGCAGGACCAGGACGGCCAGGAGCCCCCCGTAGAAAAGCGACGAACCCACGTTGGTGATGGAGCGCTCGATGTAGTCCGAGGTGTCGATGATGGGCACGATCCGCATCTGTGGAAGGTCACGGTTCACCCTCTCCAGCTCCCTGAGAACCCCCCGGGCCACGGCCACCGTGTTGGTCCCGGACTGCTTGTGAACCGCCATGCGGATGCCCGGGCGGCCGTCGACCCGGACGATGCGGGTGATCTTCTCCCAGGCGTCCTCGACCTCCGCGATCTCCCGGAGGAGGACGGGCGCCCCGTCCCGGACCGTGATCACCGTGTTGCGGAGGTCCTCGAGGCTGCTGTACTCCCCCGGGGTCCGCACCATGATCTCCATCCGGCCCCGTTCCACGGGGCCGGCCGGGATGTTCACGTTCCCGGCCCGGATGGTGGCGAGGATCCGGTCCAGGGAGAGGGCCAGGGCCTTCACCTTGTCGGCCCGGAGGTTCACGTGGATCTCCCGGTCCAGCCCGCCCCGCACGTCCAGGGAGGCCACCCCGGGCAGCCGCTCGATGCGGTACTTGACCTGTTCGTCGATGATCCGCCGCATCTCGATGGGGTCCAGGTTGCTCGACGCACCGAGGATCAGGATGGGAAAGCTGGCCAGATCGAACTTGCGCAGGACGGGCCGCTCCACCTCCTCGGGCAGCCGGCCCATGACCCGGTCCAAACGGTCCCGGATGTCGCTGGCCGCAGCGTCCAGGTCGGTTCCCCAGCCGAAGTTGACCCGGACCTGGCTGGCGCCCTCCGACGAGATGGAGGTGACCTCCTCCACGCCCGGAACGGCCGTCATGGCCTCCTCGATGGGACGCGTGACCAGCTCCTCCATCTCCTCCGGGCTCGCGTTCTCGTAACTCGCCATGATGCTCAGGGTGGGGTAGGTGATGTCAGGCATCAGGTCGATGGGTAGGCGGTTCAAAGAGACCGTCCCCAGGAGGACGACGACGAGGACCGCCATGATCGTGAACACAGGGCGGCGTATGGCCAGGCGGGATATTCTCATGGCTTGGCTCCGGCGGGCGTGGGGCCGCCGGGGAGGAGGACGGGCGAGCCGTCTTCCAGCAGGTGGTGTCCCAGGGTCACCACCGCACCCTCCAGGGGCGGCTCCAGGAGCTCCGCCGCATCACCGCTCACGATTCCGAGGGTTACGGGAACGAAGCGGGCCCTCATCTCACGGGTGTCCACGGCGAAGACCCCCCTGCGGCCTTCCCGTCGCACCAGGGCGTCGGGCGGCACCAGTACGGCGTCCCCGCGTCGCGCGAACTCGATCTCCGCTCGGACGAACATGCCGGGCTTGAGGCGTGCATCGGGGTTGGGGATCTCGATCTCGACCCGGGCCTGCCGGGAGGTTTCCTTGAGAAGAGGCGCCAGGCGGACGATCCGGCCGGCAAACCGCTCTCCGGGAAACGCCTCGGCCGAGACCGCGGCGACCTGGCCCACCTCCACCTTGGGGTAGTCCTTTTCGATGACGTGGATCACGGCGATCACGGCCCCGATGTCCAGCACCGAGACAATGGCCTGGTTGGGGGCCAGCATGGCGCCCTCGTCCACGAACCGCTCGCCCACCGCCCAGTACGAGTCGGCCCCGCCGCCGCCGGCGCGGATGCGGGTGTAGGAGAGGCGCACCTCCGCGGCCTCCAGGGCGGCCTGCTTCTGCACCACCTGGGCCCGGGCGACGCGCTGCTTGGCCGTCTGCACCTTGAACTCGGCCTCAGCCTCGTCGAGCTCCGACTCGGAGGCGATCTGCTTCTCACGGAGCGCCCTCGCCCCCTCCAGCTCCCGCCCGGCGATCTCCAGGGCGCTGCGGCTCTCCTCCAGCTGGGCGCGGGCCACCTCCAGCTCGGCCCGGGCCTGCTCCACCTGCTGCACATATTCGCCCTGGTCGAGGACCGCCACCAGCCGGTCCGGGGTGAGACGGTCCCCCACGTGTACGAGAAGGCGCTCCAGGCGGCCTCCGATCTTGGGCGCGACCACGAACCGGCTCCTGGGGTGAAGCGTTCCGGTGAAAACACCCACGTCGCGGATGGTTCCCCTGCGCATGGGCTGTGTTTCCACGGCCACTGCGGGCTTTTGCCGGGGACGCGGGCCGGCCGTCCCGGACTCGGACAGCTTCGTGTAGACCTGCCAGCCCACCAGCCCGAGCAGGCCAAGGAGGACCAGGAGGAGAAATGCCTTTTTCATGACGGGGCCTCGTTCTAAATGCGGGCGCACATCATACCGGAAATCGGAGCCGGAAAACACGCAAAATGTGGGTGAGCATTCGCCTCGATCCGCCCCGAGCACACCCTCCTCTCCCTCGCCCCCGTTGCATCCATGGGCCTGCGCATGCCGGCGCCGTTGCACACCAAGATCCACTGCGCCTGTTCCGCCCGGCAGGGATCCCCGAAAAGGCAGGGCGTCGCCAACACACAGGTAAGCACGAAAAGTGGATGGAGTCGCAAAGAGCCCGGAGCTTCGATATCTGCCCCCGGCGCTTCAATAGGTTATACCCTTTCCAGCGGTGGATGAGAGAGTGTGAGAAGGCCGGCCTCCTCGAGGTGTGATAGAATCACCCTCATTCAATAACGTACTCAAAGGTGCAAGAAAGGAGGGCAGCCATGAAAGAATGATAGCACAGAGTTCTTTGTCGGGATAGACCCTGGGGACAAGTCGAACAAGGTTGCCGTTCTGCGCCGGCGAGAAATGGCTTGCGGTTTGACAGGCCGGGCGCGGACTCTCGAAGCGGCGCGCATGCGCGGAGGGGATGGTCGGTCGTGCAGAGGAAGCCCACCTGCGATGAGCTGGCGCAGAGGGTGCGCGAGCTGGAGGAGGTAACCCGGGAGCTCCGGGCCACCCAGGAGGCCCTGCGGAACAGCGAGGAGCGGTACCGGCTGCTGGCCGACTTCACCTACGACCTGGAGACCTGGCGCGGGCCGGACGGAAGGTACCTGTACGTCTCTCCCTCGTGCGAGCGGGTCACGGGGTACCACCACCGGGAGTTCCTGAAGGATCCCTGGCTCGTCGAAAAGATCGTCCATCCCGAGGATCGGGACCGGGTGGTCCGGCACTTCCGTCGCCATTTCGGAGAGGGCGGGGTGGGGCACATCGACTTCAGAATCCGGACCCGGCAGGGCGGGGAGCGCTGGATCAGCCACTACTGCCAGCCGGTCTACGGACGGGACGGCACCTGGCTGGGCCGACGCTGCAGCAACCGGGACTTCACCGAGCGGAAGGCGACCGAGAACGCGTTGCGGGAGTCCGACGCTAGACATCGGGCCGTGGTGGAGGGGTTCGACGGCTTGATCTACGTCTGCTCCAGGGACTACCTCGTCGAGTTCATGAACCCCCGTTTCATCAAGCGCACCGGCCGGGACGCCACCGGGGAGCTCTGCTACAAGGCGCTCCACGACCTCGACTCGATTTGTCCCTGGTGCGCGAACGACCGGGTGTTCCGGGGTGAAACCATACGCTGGGAGGTGAAGAGCCCCAAGGACGGTCGCTGGTACTACATCGTGAACACCCCGATCCGCCACGTGGACGGCAGCATGTCCAAGCAGGCGATGATCCTGGACATCACCGAACGGAAGCTGGCGGTCGAGGCGCTCGAGAAGAGCGCCGAGAACCTGAAGCTGTTCGCCTACTCCGTCTCGCACGACCTCAAGAGCCCGGCCGTGGGTATCTACGGGCTGGCCCAACGGTTGCGCAACACCTGCTACGACGAGCTGGGCGAAAAAGGAAGGGCCTGCTGCGATCAGATCCAGAAGGCGGCCGAGCACGTCTCCGACCTGGTCTCCCAGATCAACGTATACATCGCCGCGAAGACCGAACGTCTTCAGGTTGAGCACCTGTCCCTCGAAGAGGTGTTGGCCATGATCCGCGAGGAGTTCTCTGGCCGCATGGGCATTCGGGACATCCACTGGTCCGAGCCCGAGCGCCCTCCGGAGATTCAGGCGGATCGGGTAGGGGTGCTGCGGGTTGTGCGGAACCTGGTGGACAACGCCTTGAAGTACGGCGGGGACGATCTGCACGAGATCCGCGTCGATTGCGGTGAGTCGGACTCCCACTACCGGATCTCCGTGAGCAACGACGGCACGCTCATCCGCAAGGAGGACGCCGAGAGGATCTTTGGACCCTTTCAGCGGCACGACGCTTTCGGCGGTGTGGAGGGTGTGGGGCTGGGGCTGGCCATCGTGAAGCAGATCGCCGAGCAGCACGGCGGGACGGTGCAGGCGGAGGCGAAGGGCGGCAAATGGACTACGTTCCACGTGACCCTGGCCAAGGCGCTCCCGGGAGATGGATAGGGCCGGGCTCGAACCCCGGCTGGGAATTGCCGGGGGGGGGTTCTCCAGGAAGTGCCGGCAGCGTTCCGTGTAGAGCAGGGCGAGGCGGTCGCCGCTGTTCACCTGCTTTACCCGAAGCTCATCACGGGAGCGCCGAAGAGCGCGAGGTCGGGGCTCACGCCCAGGCCGTGCCCCTTGGGGAGCTCGAGGAAGCCGTCCCGGATCTCCGGACCGTTCTCCGGGTCGTAGTGGGTCTCGATGTAGGGCGCCGCGATCCACACCCCCTCCAGGAGCGAAGGCCTCATTGTGGCGGCCAGATGGATGCAGGCCGCGGCGATGATGTCCCCGCCCCAGGCGTCGTCGCAGGTGGCAGGGAGGCCCGCTTCCCGGCAGATGTCCCGGATCGTGCGCATGGGCGTGAGGCCGCCCACCCGGGTGACCTTCAGGCCGAAACCGTCCGCTGCGTCCTCCCCGATGCATCGGAGCACGGTCCGGATGTCCTCGGCGGACTCGTCCAGGAAAAGGGGGTGGGCCAGCCCCGGCCGGAGAGCGCGATTCTCCTCGTAGGTGGAGCAGGGCTGCTCCAGGACCAGGGGAAGGTCCCGGCACTGGAGGGAGACCAGCCTGGCGTCCCGCGAGGTCCAGGCCCGGTTGGCGTCCACTACCAGGGAGACCCCCGGGGAAAGCGCTTCCGACACCCGGCGAACGGCCTCCATGTCCTCCTGGAGGTTCCGTCCCCCCACCTTGAGCTGGATGCGTTTGAACCCCTCCGCCTCCTTTTCCCGGGCCGTTCTCACCGCCTCGTCCGGTGGGAGCACTCCAATGGAGTAGTAGGAGGGGACGCGCTCCCGGCGGGGCCCGCCGAGCAGATCGCACACCCGGACGCCGAGGGCCTTCCCCAGGAGGTCCCAGAGCGCAATGTCCACGGCCGCCTTGGCGTACCGGGCGCCGTTCAGTGAGGCCTCCATGGCCTCGCGAGCCGGGTCGAGGTGAAGCGGGTTCAGCCCGATCAGGCAGGGGCCCATCTCCTGGAGGGCGGCCCTCGCCCCCAGCGCGTGCTGGGGCTGGTACACCGGTCCCACGGGGCAGGTCTCCCCGAACCCGGAAAGGCCGGCGTCGGTTGCGATCCGGACGACGGTCGTGTCCAGGCTGGACAGGGCCTTGCCGGCGATGCAAAAGGATCCGCCCATAACCGGCAGATCCCGCCGATAGACGTGGATCTCTGTGATACGCATGGCGTCCTCCCGTACCCGCCGAGGGTAGCATGTCCCTTTCCCGCCCGCCATCCGAAAATTCCCCTTGACAGGATTCAATTTTAAGAATTACTTTATTTATTAATTTATATCTAACATTTCTTCGGTCCGGATCACGAGGAGGATCGCTTGCAGGAGAACGAAGCCATCGGCCGCTTGCTCAACGAGTGGCGTACGCAGAAAGGCTTGACGCTTCAGCAGCTGGCGGACGAGGTGGGGGTCTCGGCCGCCTTCATCTCCCAGGTGGAGAACGGCAAGGCCTCGCCCTCCATCGCCAACCTGCGGGGACTGGCCAGGGCCCTGGGCCATCGGGTGGTGGACTTCTTCATCGACGAGCTGATCGACGATCCCATGGTCCTGCCCGAGGTTATGTGGACGGACGTGGACATGGCGGGTTGGGATGCCACCATCCGGCAGATGGTGCGGATCGCCGGCAACAAGCAGATGCAGCCCTTTTACACGGTGATCAAGCCCGGAAAGGGCAGCCGCGACATGTTTTCCCACCCGGGCGAGGAGTTCGGCGTCGTGCTATCGGGCGAGATGACTCTGACCGTAGGGGAGCACGTCTACCGGGTCAAGGCCCTTTCCTCGTTCTACTACTCCTGTCTGCTGCCCCACTCGTGGATCAACGAGGGCGAGGAGGACTGCGTGGTGGTCTGGGTGGTGAGCCCGCCATCCTGGTAGGTATTTTCAAGGCAGCTTTTCCAGCCTGGGAGGGTAAGAGAAGTCATGGCGATCAACGACATCTATCAGGCGGTTCTACGGTTTGACAAAAGCGGCATGGCCGGCCTGGTCCAGGTAGAGCTGGACGCTGGAACCGACATCGCGTCGCTCCTGAACGAGGGGCTCATTGCCGCGCTCGACGAGGTGGGCGATCGGTTCAGCCGGGGGGAGCTTTTCATCCCCGAGATGCTCCAGGCGGCCCAGGCCGCCCAGCAGGGGCTCGACATCCTGAAGCCCCTCCTGACGGAAACGAACAGCCGGTCGGCCGGAACCGTCGTCATCGGCACGGTCAAGGGGGATCTCCACGACATCGGCAAGAGCCTGGTCAAGATGATGCTGAAGGGCGCCGGGTTCCAGGTCGTCGACCTGGGGGTGGACGTGCCTCTGGAGCGGTTCGTCCGGGCCGTGGAGGAAAACCGGGCGGACATTATTGCCCTGTCGGCGCTCCTCACCACCACCATGCCGGCCATGGGGGAAGCGGTGGCTGCGTTCCGCGGAAACGGGAGCCGGGTCAAGGTCATGGTGGGCGGAGCCCCGGTGACCGAGGCATTCGCCGAGCGGATCGGCGCGGACGGATACGCCGGGGACGCCTCGCAGGCGGTTTCCCTGGCCCGCAGCCTCATGGCGGGGTGAGGGAAGAGGGCGGCCCATGATCATCGTCGGAGAGCTCATCAACGCCTCCCGCAAGCCCGTGGCTGCGCCCCTGGAGGCCGGGGACCGGGAGGCCGTCGCGCGCCTGGCCCGGGACCAGATCGCGGCCGGGGCCGACTACGTGGACGTCAACGCCGGCCTCTTCGAGGACCGGGAGGCCGAGCTCCTCTGCTGGCTGGTGGAGGTGGTGCAGGCGGCCGTGCAGGCGCCCTGCAGCCTGGACAGCCCCAACCCCGAGGCCATCGAGGCCGCCCTGTCCGTCCACCGGGGCACCCCCATGATCAACTCCATCTCCCTGGAGAAGGACCGCTGGGAGCTGCTGCTCCCGCTCCTTCGAGGGACCGGCGCCCGGGTGGTGGCGCTCTGCATGTCCGATGAGGGCATGCCCCGGACGTGCGATCAGCGGCTTGCCATCGCCGAGCGGCTGGTCGAGGGGCTCACCGGCGCGGGGATCCCCCTGGAGAACATCTACCTGGATCCCCTGGTGCAGCCGGTCTCCACGAACACGGCCTGCGGCCTCGAGCTGCTGGAGGCCGTGGAGGGAATCATGAAGCGCTGGCCCGGGGTGCACACCCTGTGCGGGATGAGCAACATCTCCTTCGGGCTGCCCGGGAGAAAGCGCATCAACGAGACCTTCCTGGTCATGGCCGTCTCCCGGGGCCTGGACGGCGCCATCCTCGATCCCCTGGACCGGCGGACGGCTGCGGCCCTGGCCACGGCCGAGATGCTGGCCGGGAGGGACGATTTTTGTGCACGATACCTCGAGGCCTTTCGCGCGGGGCTGCTGGCGGACCGCTGAAGGGAGTCCGTCCCCGGCGTCCCGGCTTCGAGCCGATGAGCAAGGAGAAGGTGACCATGCAGAAGCTGTTCGTACCGGAAACCGCAGACGCGACCGCGGATGCCGTGGTGATCGGCGGCGGCGTCGTGGGCGCCGCAACAGCCTACTGGCTCTCCCGGTCCGGCCTGGACGTCGTGGTCGTGGAGGCCCGCGACGGCCTGGGTACGCTCACCTCGGGCGCGTCGGCCGAGTGCTTTCGCGCTCAGTTCACCGAGCCGGCCATGGCGAGCCTGGCCCTCGAGAGCATCGATTTCTTCGAGCATTTCGCAGAGCGCATGGGCCTGCCCGGGTATGACCTGCACCTCCACCAGCAGGGGTATCTGTTCGTCACGGACGACGAGACCATGCTGCCCGATCTGGAGGCCGCGGTCCAGGAGCACCACCGGCTGGGCGTGATCGACTCGGAGTTTCTCTCGGGCGACGAGCTGCGGGCGCGCTTTCCCTTCCTGGCCCCGTCAGCGGCCGGGGCGAACTTCCGCCAGTCCGACGGGTGGCTCTCCGTCCACGAGCTGATCCAGGGCTACGCCAAGGCGTCCACGGCGCGGTTCTTCCTCAAGACCCGGGTCCTCGACGTCGAGACGGACGGACAGGGGGTCAAGGCCGTGAAGACCGACCGGGGGACACTGCAGACCCGGACCGTGGTGAACGCAGCCGGGCCGTTCGCCGGCGTCGTC
>JAIPEI010000103.1 GCA_021737245.1 Deltaproteobacteria bacterium
CGAGCACGACTCCCCCAATGCGGCCCATGCCGAGAGCTTCACAGCCGGGGCCCTCAATGTCCGTCTCGGCGGCCCCACCAGCTACGGCGGAATCCTCAAGGACAAAGCCTGGCTGGGATCCGGCACGGCCGAGGTGGAGGGACGTCACGTTCTCGCGACGGTCACGCTGCTTCGTCGATCGTCCTGGGTTGTCATGCTCGCACTGCTGTGCCCCCTGCTCTTTTGATCCGTCATCGGGAGCACCTTCCGATGTCCGCCCGCCCCCTTAGACGACAACGCCATGAGACATCATCGACATTGCATCGGGCCATGTTGTGATGCATCCATTCATCATTCCATAGTTTTTCTTGACTTTTGATCTGTTCTCATGTAATTGCCTCTCTCAAGATGATTATCACTGTTCACTCAGCATGAAAGGAGGGCGTATGGCCACCGCCAAACAGATCCAGTTTCGGCTGAAACAGCAGAAGAAGAAGCTGCAGAAGGCCACCAAGGAAGTCACCGCCACCAAAGCCAACGTGAAGAAGCTGGAGAACCAACTGAAGAAGGCCAAGGCGGCCGAAAAGACGAAAAAGAAAGCCGCGCCCAAGAAAAAGGCCGCGCCGAAGAAAAAGGCGGCCCCCAAGAAAAAGGCCGCCAAAAAGAAGGCCGCGCCCAAGAAGAAAAAGAAGTAACCGTTCCAACCGCGTCGGCTGACATGCTCATGTGAAGGGGGCAGAGGGGATAACCATGCCAAGGGCGATGTGTTGTCTCACACCGCCCCCTTTTCTTTTTCACGGCCTGTCCCCGGCGGACGTTTGCCCCCAAGGGGGTCCCCTTACCGGGGCGACTCCCCGGTTCCCAAAGCATCCCGAGCCGTTGGGCGGCGGTCACTGCCTCGCTCCAGGGAGCCCCCAGGCCTCCAGCTGCGCGCGCATTCGCTCGCCGTGGCTGCCGTGCCAGTAGAACCTGTCGCACACCGGGCATCGCCGGAACCCGGGGGCGTGGCGATGGAAGACATAGTCCGGGACTCGATCCCGGGCGGAATCGGGGTCGGCCTCCACCAGGGGGCTGTTGCACACGGGACACCGCTGGAACACGCGCTCCGGATCCGGCTGAATCCAGCCCTCCTCCGCCAGCTGGCGGAGCTGCTCGCCCACATGGTCGGACCGGATGAACACGGCCCCGGGACGGTCTTTCAGCGCGTCGCGACGGCGGGTGAGGAGCCTCCGGCCTCCCTCCTCCGCCAGGGCGCGGATTACCCCCTCCGGGTAGTGGCTTTGGTAATGCGTGTCATATCCGAGGATGCGAAGCCATTTGGCCAGCCTCCCCAGCATGCAGTCCGCGATAAATCGCTCTTCCATAACCGATGATCCGGCAACTCTACACTTGCACCTCGAGGCGGCGCATCGTAAAAAGAGAACCCGAAGCGGGTGCGGGACCTCCGCTCCAGGTCGCCTGAGTTGCCCGGGGACGCCCCCGGGCGGGAACCGTTGTCTCCCCGCGGCTCTTTTGACAACCATAGATTTCGACAACCATAGATCAAATTGAGTCAATACGAAAGGCACAAGGCGAACCCGCCCGGGAGACAGGGGCGGTCGGCCCTTTGTGACCTCCCGAGGGCGGGAAATGGACAAGATCCTGATCGAAGGCGGAGAACCCCTGCGCGGTCGCGTGCGGATCAGCGGCGCCAAGAACGCCGCCCTGCCCGCGGTTGCGGCGTGCCTCCTTTGCGGCGAAAAGCATGTGCTTCGAGGCATTCCGGGCCTCAGGGACATCCGGACGATCCAGGAGATCATGTCCGGAATGGGCGCGGAGTTTCAGTCCGGAAACAACGGATTGACCGTGGACACATCCAACCTCCGGGACGGGGAGGCGCCCTACGACCTCGTGCGCACGATGCGCGCCTCCATCCTGCTCCTCGGCCCCCTGCTCGCCCGGTTGGGCCGGGCGAGGATCTCCCTCCCCGGCGGCTGTGCCATCGGAGCCCGTCCCGTGAACCTTCACCTGAAGGCACTGGTCTCCATGGGCGCCGACCTGCACCTGGATCGCGGATACATCCACGCTCGCGCGGATCGGTTGCGGGGCGCCCCTGTCTTCTTCGACATCCCCACGGTCACCGGGACGGAGAACATCATGATGGCGGCGGTCCTGGCCGAGGGGCGCACCGTGCTCAAGAACGCTGCGCGCGAGCCCGAGGTGAGCGACCTCGCAGACGCGCTTCGGGGAATGGGCGCGCGGATCGAGGGAGACGGCACGGACACCATCCTGATCGACGGTGTCCGGGACCTTCATGCCACGACCCATACCGTTATTCCGGACCGGATCGAAGCGGGGACCTTCATGATCGCGACCGCCATGACCGGAGGAGACGTCGTCATCGAGGGATGCCGGGGCGAGCACCTCAGCGCGGTGGTCCAGAAGCTCCAATCCGTCGGTGCGGAGCTGGTGCCGGTCAAGGAAGGCATGCACGTCCGCGGCCCGGGGCAGCACAGAAGCGTGGACATCAAGACCATGCCGTTCCCGGGCTTTCCCACCGACCTCCAGGCCCAGTTCATGGCGCTCATGTCCGTGGCGGACGGCTCCAGCATCATCAAGGAGACCGTCTTCGAGAACCGTTTCATCCATGTGAGCGAGCTCAAGCGGATGGGAGCGGAGATCGAGATCAACGGCAACCAGGCCCTTGTTCGCGGCCGTGCCGGACTTTTGCCCGCCCCGGTCATGGCCACGGACCTGCGCGCCAGCGCCTCCCTGATCCTCGCGGGGCTCGTGGCCCTGGACGGCGTCACCGAGGTGAGAAGAATCTACCACCTGGATCGCGGCTATGAAAACCTGGAAACCAAGTTCCAGGGGCTCGGCGCCCGCATCTGGAGAGAAAAGGCCTGAGATGACCCGCCGCCCCCTGGTCCCCCTCCTCCTGGCGTTCGCGGGGGGACTGTCGGCGGCGGAGCTGCTGCCCCCGTCCGCCGCGTCCCCGGCGGTGCTACCCATCCTTTTCGGCCTGCCCCCCGTGCTGGGACTCGTCCTCGCATTCCGCTCCGCCCGCCTCGGGCCGCCCCTGCTCTTCGGGCTCTTTTTTCTCGCCGGCGCACTTCTCGCTCTTCACGACCGGACCCCCGAACGCGTGCTGCAATCGGCGGCGGCAAGGAAGGCGCGTGTGACCGTCCAAGGCACGGTGATCGAACCTCCCCACCATCGGAGAGAGGTCGCGCGCTTTCCGGTCCGAGTGGACCGGATCTTGTCCGGCGGGTGTACCGCTGCGGCCGGCGAGCGAATCTACGTGGCGGTCTACCGCAACGCTCCCCGGCTCCGCCCGGGACAGCGCATCCGGTTTCCCGCGAGGCTGCGCCTGTTTCGCAACTTCAACAACCCGGGGCGATGGGACTACGAGGCGGCCATGAGAATCCGCGGGTTCTCCTGCGCCGCGTCGGTCTCGGACGGCCGCAGTGTGGTCCTCATGGCCCCGGCCGGAACGCTCGGGGCCCTCGAGGACGCTCTGGAGAAACTGCGAGGCCCCTTGAGGGACTGGTTTCGGCGGTCACTGTCCGCCCCCGAACGGGGACTGATGAGGGCCCTCGTTCTCGGGGAGAAGCAGGGGATCGATCCCGCGGACCGGGAGGCCTTTCAAGCGGCCGGGCTGGCGCACGTCCTGGCCGTCTCAGGCCTGCACGTGGGTCTCGTGGCCTGGCTCGCGTTCACGGCGATCCGGTGGATCCTTTCCCGCTCCCACCGGCTCCTTCTCGCCGCGGACGTGAGAAAGGTCTCGGCCCTGGCCGCCTGCCTGCCTGTGACGGTCTACGCACTTACGGCCGGATTCCACGTCTCCACCCAGAGGGCCCTGATCATGGTGCTCGCCTACCTGTTGTCGGTGGCCGCCGGCCGGGAAAAAGACGTCTGGTCCACCCTGTGCCTGGCCGCACTTCTCATCCTGGCCGCAAACCCGCAGGCCCTCCGCACCATCTCCTTCCAGCTCTCCTTCGGTGCGGTGGCCGGCATCCTCTGGCTTGCGCCGGCCATCTACAGGCGCATCCCCAACCCCTTTGAAAAGGAGGGGCGGCACCCCGGCCTGGCAGCCCGCCCGGCGGCCTACGCCGCGGGTCTCCTGTCGGCCACCCTGGCGGCCGTCCTGTTCCTCCTTCCCCTCACGGTCTTTTACTTTCACCGCATCTCCCTGGTATCGGTGCCCGCGAACCTTATGGTCACACCGCTTCTGGGACTCTGGGTCCTTCCTCTCGGCATCCTCTCCGCCCTGTTCTTTCCCCTGCTTCCCTCTCTGGCCGGCCTGCTTCTCCAGGGCGCGTCGCTGGGAGCGTCCGCCATGACGGCCGTGGCACGTTTTCTCTCCGGTCTGGACGGCGCGGCCGTCTGGGTCATAACGCCCAACCGGTTCGAACTGCTTCTCCTTTACGCGGTGCTGGTCTCCGGCATCTTCGCCCTCCGCGGCCGGTTCAGGCCGCTGTTCCTGGCTTCCTGTCTGGTGCTGGCGGCGGACGTCGGATACTGGGTCCATGAAACCGCGCTGCGGCGGGACCTCAGGGTCACCTATCTGGACGTGGGGCAGGGAAACGCCGCGCTGGTCCAGTTCCCCCGCGGGAAACGCATGCTCGTGGACGGGGGCGGGTTTCGACTGGGGGACTTCGACGTGGGCCGCATGGTGATCGCCCCCTATCTCTGGCGGCAGAAGATCGCCCGAATCCACACCCTCGTCCTCTCCCACCCCGAAGCCGATCACATGAACGGCCTGGGGTTCATAGCGAAGCATTTCTCCCCCGGCTCACTCTGGTACAGCGGCGACCGGGTGGAGAGCGACTCGTATCGACGGTTCATGGCCATCATCCACGCGGCCCGAATCGACGTCAAGACGCCTGGAGACCCCGGCATCCCTCTTGAGATCGAGGGAGTCCAGGTGGAGATCCTGCACCCCGTACCGGAAGCTCCGGGGGACGAAACGCTTTCCCGGCTCGGAACCAACGACCGCTCCGTGGTTCTTCGCCTCTCCCACGCCGGCTTCTCGTTTCTTTTCCCCGGAGACATCGAAAACAGGGTGGAAGCGCTGCTGGTCCGCCGGTTCGGCGGGCGGCTCCGGAGCGACGTCCTCCTCTCCCCGCACCACGGGAGCAACAGCTCCTGCTCCGAGGGGTTCCTCGAACACGTCCAGCCCGCCTGGTGCGTCGTTTCCGCCGGCTTCGGCAACCGGTTCGGGTTCCCCCACCCCGAGGTGGTCGCCCGCCTTCGGGCGGCCGGGGCGTGCATAGCCCGGACCGACCGCCACGGCGCGGTCCGGATCGTCGCGGCCCCCGGATCGCTGTCCGCAGAGGGGACCGCCGGGGAACCGCTGAAGGGTTTGACGTGTACGGATTGACGTTGCACGGATCGGTTCGAGGGCTTATTTTAAAGATATAAAAATAAAATCTTTTCGAAAGGAAAGCCCCATGCGAATCTCTCTGCGCGCCCTTGCAGCGATCCTCCTCGCCCTGGCCCTCGGCACCGCCGCCGGCTGTCTGGCCCGCTTCGGTTACGGCAGCATCCAGGCGGCGCCTCAAGACAAATCCATTCAGGACCTGGTGAGCAACTGGCAGGACTACCACGTTTCCTACTCCGGGCTTCACCCGGGCCAGCCCTCCGGCCTGATGTTCGACCCCCGATACGACGACCGGGAGCTCTCGGGCAAACGCTGGCTTCCGGTCCAGGACCGCGAAACCCTCGACGAGATCGTCATGTGGCTTCGTCAGAACGACACCTATCGCCCCCGGCTGTTGAGGCTCATGGGTCCGGAGGGTGTGCTCTACGGGTACGTCTACACGGGCTGGCATCAGGTGGTGGCCCGGGCCGTGGACACACGGACCATGTATGTTTTCGACCTCCCTGCTCCGCTGCCGGACGAGTTCGACTCGCCTAACCGATGACCTGCTGACCGGAACCCTCGGAGGTCTCATGCCGCCCGTCACGAACGAAATTTTCCAGGTGGGAGGAGGCGGATACACGGCGCCCGAGGACGCCGCCGTGTACCTGATCCGTCTCGAATCGGACGCCGCCCTGGTGGATGCCGGCACGGGCGGCGACACGGACCGGCTGTTCCGGAACATTGAATCCTGCGGGGTTCCGACGGACGCGGTCCGCTTGCTCCTGCTCACCCACTGCCATTTCGACCACACGGGGGGAGCCGCGGAGGTCCGCGATCGGACGGGCTGCCGGATCGTGGCCCACGCGCTCGAGGCCCCTTTCCTGGAAGAGGGCGACGACCGCGTGACCGCCGCCCTCTGGTACGGCGCACACCTCTCCCCGCTCCCCATCGACGAAATCGTCGAAGGACCCGAGGGGACGATCCGGATGGGAGGCCGGGAGATCCGGGCCATCCACATACCCGGCCACTCACCGGGCTCCATGGCCTTTTTTATGGAGTCGGACGGACAAAGGGTCCTCTTCGGCCAGGACATCCACGGCCCCCTGGATGAGAGCCTCCTTTCCGACGAGGAAGCCTATGCACGCTCCCTGGAACAGCTCGCCGGCCTGGACGCCGATATTCTCTGCGAGGGACACTACGGGGTCTTTCGGGGGAAGGAGGAGGTGAGAGGCTTTATCCGGTCCTTTCTGCGGGCCTGAGGACCGCCTCGAAACCCGAGGGCGAAAGGAGTGAAATGACATCCCCCCACGAACGACACGGGCTCATCGACCGGCAGGGGACCTGTCTGGTGCTGATCGACATCCAGGAAAAGCTCTTCCCTCTCATGCGGGAACGGGACCGGCTCCTGGAGAACACCCTGCGCCTGGCGCGGTTCTCGGAGATCATGAAGATCCCGGTCGTGCTGACCGAGCAGAAAAAGCTCGGGGGCACCCTGCAACAGATCCGGGAGCTGCTCCCCGAAGAGCATCCCGTCGAAAAAACCGCCTTCAACGCCTTCCGGTGCGAGACCTTCCGGGATCGAATCGGCAGCCTGTCCCCGCGGACGATCGTCCTGGCCGGAATCGAGGCGCACATCTGCGTGACCCAGACCGCACTTCACGCGCTGCCCGCCCACCGGGTCCACGTGATCTCGGACGCCGTGGCTGCGCGCCTTCCGGGAAACCGCCGGGTGGGCCTCGATCGCATGGCCGGGGCCGGCGTGACCGTCTCCTCCACGGAGATGTTCCTGTTCGAGCTCCTCGTGGAGGCCGGGACCGACACCTTCCGCAAGGTCCTGCCCCTGGTCAAGTAGCAGGAACGGCTTACCGCACTTTCCACTCGGGCTTGCGCCGGTTCAGGAAGGCATCGATGCCTTCCTTTGCGTCCTCGGTCACGCAGAGGGCGGCAAAGAGCTCGTTCGTGTAGGCCAGGGCCTTGCCGTACTCCAGGTCCGCCATGCCGTAGTAGGCCTGCTTCCCCATCTGCACGGCCAGGGGGCTCTTGGCGGCGATCTTCTTCGCCAAAACCATGGTCTCCTCCCGGAGCCTGCCCGCGGGCGCCACCCGGTTGACGAGCCCCCACTGCTCGGCCGTCTCCGCGTCGATCATGTCCCCGGTCATGAGCAGCTCGAGGCAGCGCTTTCTCCCCAGGATCCGCGAGACCGGTACGGCCGGCCCCATGCAGAAAAGCCCCACATTGACAGCGGTGAGGCCCATGCGGGTTCCTTCCTCCACCACGGCCAGGTCGGACGCTGCGATGATTCCGAGGCCGTTGGCCACGGCGAACCCGTGGGCCGAGGCGATGACCGGCTTCTTCAGATCGGCGAGCACGGGGACCATGTGCTCCATGATCGCGATCCACGCCCGGTACTCCTGCTGCGTCTTTCCGTGGTACTCCGAGAGCTCGATCCCGCAGCAGAAGGCCTTGCCCTCCCCCCGGATCACCACCACCCGGGTCTCCTCGTCGTCGTCGAGCTCCGCGAGCCCGGCGCAGAGCTCCCGGGCCATTCGGGTGGTGAAGGTGTTCATCTGCTCCGGCCGGTTGAGGACGACGGTCCCGATGTAATCCTCCCGCTCGATCCGTATGGTCTCGTACGCCATGTCTCGTCTCCTTTCCTCTTTGGAATGTCGGGACCGGCCGATTCGGCCCCGGGTTCACGCCGGAAAGCCCCTCCCTCAGAGGGGAACCGGACAGATCCTCCGGGCGTTCAGGAAGCATTCGGCCCGGACGACCCCGGAACCGAGCCGGGGCCCCGGACCAGCCGGCCCAGCGCTCCCTTCGCTCATCCCACCACATAGGCCGCTCCCGCTGGAGGGAAATTCATCGCAGGAATATCACGTTTTGCGGGTTCGTCCAACCATTGAACAGAGACCGCCTCCCGGGTTTCACCGCAACGGGCCCGAGTGACCTTGACATGCCCGCGGGAATGGGGAAATATCGGCCCATGCCGTTCGTCGCCGACCTCCACATCCACTCCCGCTTTTCCCGGGCCACCTCCCGCTCGCTGGACGCCCACCAGCTCGCCCTCTGGGCGGCCAGGAAGGGCATCTCCGTGGTGGGAACCGGCGACGTCACCCACCCGGCCTGGGTGGCGGAGCTCCGGGAGGGCCTCGTGGAGGCCGAGGAGGGCCTTTTCCGGCTCCGGCCCGACCTGGAACGAACGGTGCTCGAAGAGCTTCCTCAGGCCTGCCGGCGTCCGGCCCGGTTCATGCTCTCCGGCGAGATCAGCTGCATCTACAAGAAGGGCGGGCAAACCCGCAAGCTCCACCACCTCGTGCTCCTTCCGGGATTCGAAGCGGCGACCGCCCTCAACAAGCGCCTCGACCGCATCGGGAACATCACCTCGGACGGCCGCCCCATCCTCGGCCTGGACTCCCGGGATCTCCTGGAGATCGTGCTGGAGACGGACGACCGCGCCTTCTTCATTCCCGCCCACATCTGGACGCCCTGGTTCAGCCTCTTCGGATCCAAATCGGGGTTCGACGACCTGGAGGAATGCTTCGAGGACCTTTCACCACACATCCACGCCCTGGAGACGGGGCTCTCTTCCGATCCGCCCATGAACCGGCGGCTGTCGGCCCTGGACGGCCGCATCCTGGTCTCCAACTCGGATGCACACTCCGCCTCCAAGCTGGGCCGGGAGGCGAACCTCTTCGACACCGAGATCGCCTACGGCCCCATGATTGGTGCCATGACCGACGGAACGGGTTTTCTGGGAACCATCGAGTTCTTCCCGGAGGAGGGAAAGTACCATCTGGACGGGCACAGGAAGTGCGGGGTCCGGCTGGAGCCGTGGGAGACCCGCCAGGCCGCCGGTATCTGCCCCGAGTGCGGAGCGCCGGTCACCGTGGGCGTGCTCAACCGCGTGGACGAGCTCGCGGACCGGGGCGATCCCGCCATCCAGCGTCCGTTTCACAGCCTGATCCCCCTGACCGAAGTCCTGGGCGAGCTCCTCTCCTGCGGTCCCGGCACGAAGAAGGTGGCCGCGGCCTACGAGGGCCTCCTCTCGGACCTGGGCCCGGAGCTGGAGATCCTCATGTCGATTCCCGTCGAGCGTGTGGAGGCCTCGGGCGGTCCCCTGCTCGCCCGGGCCGTGGAGCGGATGCGGCAGGGGCGCGTGGTCCGCAAAGGTGGATACGACGGGGAGTACGGTGTGATCCGTGTCTTCGAACCGGCCGAGATGGACGCGCTGATCGGGCAGGGCATGCTCTTTGCGCAGCAAAAGGCCCGCCCGCAGCGGGAGGAGCGGAAGGTTGAGCGCGGGAAGCCGTCGAAGTGGCGGCCGTCGCGTGACAGGAAACCGCCTGCAGAGCCGGCTCCCCACGCCGACCC